>NZ_JBNBBE010000016.1:0-17390 GCF_050031795.1 Stenotrophomonas sp. SrG | reverse complement strand
CTCCCGCGCCCGGGCCCGGCGCTGGCCCCGCACGGCGCGCTCGGGCTGGCCGGCGTCAAGCGCACAGCCCCCTGCGTTGGCCAGGGCTGCGGCCGGCGTGCGGTAACCCGGCGCGGCAACCGCCCGGTCGAACAGTGGCAGCGCCTCGGTGGCGCGGCCATGACCACATAACCAAGCGCCATAGTTGTTGAGCACCTCGCCGCTGTCCGGCGCCAGTTCGGCCGCCTTCTGGAACAGCGGACCGGCGGCGGCATCGTCACCGCGCCGGTTGGCCAGCGCCGCCAGCATGATGTAGGCATCCGGCCGGCCCGCGTCGAGCTTGAGCGCGCTTCGGGCGCGCTTTTCGGAAGCATCCAGCGCTCCGGCGCGGAACGCCTCGGCCGACAATGTCATCTGGTCCTGGTAGCTGACCCGGCGACGGGTGTCAGCGTTGTCGCGCGCCACATATTCGGGCGCTACGCCCAACGGAGCGGTCATGGGTTTGACGCCTTTGTTGCCACACCCGGCGAGTGCCAGCGCGACGAAAAAAACGGCTGGCAATCGGCGGTCAGGCAGCGGCATCCCGGTTTTTCCCGTCCTGGAGCGTTTTGTTGAACTCGGCCTGGCGGCGGGTACGATCCATCACCTGGCCCTTGAGCTGGCCACAGGCGGCATCGATGTCGTCGCCACGGGTCCGCCGCACCATCGTCAGCACCTGCTGGTCGAGCAGGATCTTCTGGAAGGCGCGGATCTCCGCGTCACCGGAGCGCTCATAGCGGGTACCGGGGAACGGATTGAACGGAATCAGGTTGACCTTGCCCGAATGCGAGGCCTGTACGGCATTGTCGAACTGGCGCATCAGCCGCGCCAGCTGGCGGGCGTGCTCGGGCTGGTCGTTGATGCCCTTCATCAGGGTGTATTCGAAGGTGACCGATTCGCGGCGCTTGTTCGCACGCAGGTAGCGCGCGCACGAGGCCATCAGTTCCACGATCGGGTACTTCTTGTTGAGCGGCACCAGGGTCTCGCGCAGCGCATCGTTCGGCGCATGCAGCGACACCGCCAGCGACACATCGCTTTCGGCCGACAGGCGGTCGATCTGCGGCACCAGGCCGGAGGTCGACAGGGTCACGCGCTTGTTGGCCAGGCCGTAGCCCAGGTCGTCGCGCATCACGCTCATGGCGCGCACGACGTTGTCGAAATTCATCAACGGCTCGCCCATGCCCATCATCACCACGTTGGTGAGGCGACGCTGCTTGTGCGGGATGTTGCCCAGGTGGCGCGCCGCCACCCACACCTGCCCGATGATCTCGGCGGTGGAAAGGTTGCGGTTGAAGCCCTGGGTGGCGGTGGAGCAGAACGTGCAGTTCAGTGCACAGCCCACCTGCGACGACACGCACAGCGTGCCGCGGTTCTTGTCCGGAATGTAGACCGCTTCGATCGCGTTCTTGCCATCGGTGCCCATGGCCAGCAGCCACTTGTGGGTACCGTCGGCCGACGGCTTGTCGAAGACGATGTTCGGCACGCGGACTTCGGCGTGCTGCTGCAGCTTGCTGCGCAGCGCCTTGCCCAGGTCGGTCATCTGGTCGAAATCGGTGACGTAGTGGTGGTGGATCCACTTCATGACCTGGTGGGCACGGTAGCGCGCTTCGCCGAGTGTCTCGGCGAAGAAGCGCTCCAATCCCTCGCGATCGAGGTCGAGCAGGTTCTGCTTGGCCACCGGCGCGCCCTGGGCGAGCACGATGGGGATGGCGTTGGGCTGTACGACCTCGTTCACGGCATTACTCTCAGCGCGAGACCACTTCGGTCGCGGCGAAGAAGTACGCGATTTCAATCGCGGCATTCTCGACCGAGTCCGAGCCGTGGGCGGCATTGGCATCGATGGAATCGGCGAAGTCGGCGCGGATGGTGCCCGGCGCAGCGTCCTTCGGATTGGTGGCGCCCAGCAGGTCGCGGTGGGCCAGCACGGCGTTGTCGCCTTCCAGCGCCTGGATCATCACCGGGCCGGAGATCATGAACTCGACCAGCGCGTTGAAGAACGGACGCTCCTTGTGCACGGCGTAGAAGCCTTCGGCTTCACGGCGCGACAGCTGCTTGTACTTGGCAGCCACGACCTTCAGGCCAGCCTTTTCGAAGCGGGCGTAGATTTCACCGATGACGTTCTTGGCGACGGCGTCCGGCTTGATGATGGAAAGGGTGCGCTCCAGCGCCATGGGAATTCTCCGTTGGGCGGGCCACTGATCGGCCCGAGAGTAACATGAAAAAAACCCGCGTCGAAACGCGGGCTTAGCCTATATACGTGGCGTGATTCTACAACCTCTCGGTACGTCTTGCCACGCCCTGCGCGGCAACCTCGCGCTGGCGGCGACTGCCCGCCGTTCAGGTTGATGGGCATGAACGAGGACCAACATCTTGTGCGTCGCAGCATGCCAGCGGCGATGCCGGGGTCTAATATCAAACAATCGTTTGATTGAACCCCTACCCCGCCCATGGCCAAACCCGCCCACTTCTCCACCAAGGACCGCATTCTCGGCGCCGCCGAGGAGCTGTTCGCCCTGCACGGGTTCGCCGGGACATCGCTGCGCCAGGTGACCAGCCAGGCCGATGTGAACATCGCCGCGGTGAATTACCACTTCGGATCCAAGGAAAACCTGGTCAACGAGGTGTTCCGCCGGCGCATGGACGAAATGACCGCCGCCCGGCTGTCGCAGCTGGACACCGCCCGGCGCGACCACCCCGGGCAGCTGCGGCCGGTGCTGGCTGCGTTCGTCGAACCGGCGCTGGCCATGGCCCAGGACCGCCAGACCGGGGGCGCGTTCGTGCGTGTCATCGCCCGCGCGTACGCGGAGAAGAACGACAACCTGCGCAAGTTCCTCTCCGACCACTACGGCCACGTCCTGCGCGAGTTCGGCAAAGCGATCGCCGCCAGCGTGCCGGGCCTCAGCAAGGAAGAGCTGTATTGGCGACTGGACTTCCTGGCCGGCGCACTCACGTACGCCATGGCCGATTTCGGGCTGATCAAGCGACCCGCCGGTGTCACCGAAGCGGCGCATCGTGCCCATGCAGCCCAGGAACTGATCCATTTCGCCGAAGCCGGTTTCCGCGCCAGCGCGGCTACCGCCCCTGCGGCGGCGACCCTTGCCACCCCGTAACGCCGGGCCCCATATCACCCCCGTAGAGCCGGGCCCTGCCCGGCTTCCAGACCAACAAAGGCTTATCGACATGTCCAATTCCCTGCTAGTCCGCCGCGCCGCCGTGCTGGGTGCCGGCGTCATGGGTGCCCAGATCGCGGCCCACCTGACCAATGCCGGCGTCGACACCGTGCTGTTCGACCTTCCCGCCAAGGAAGGTCCTGCCGACGGCATCGTGCTCAAGGCCATCGCCAACCTGGGCAAGCTCAGCCCTGCCCCGCTGGCCAGCAAGTCCTACGCCGAAGCGATCACCCCGGCCAACTATGAAACCGGCCTGGAGCAGCTGCGCGACTGCGACCTGATCATTGAAGCCATCGCCGAACGGATGGACTGGAAGCAGGACCTGTACAAGAAGATCGCCCCGTTCGTGGCCGATCATGCCGTGCTGGCCTCCAATACCTCCGGCCTGGGCATCAACAAGCTCGCCGACGTACTGCCCGAACAGCTGCGCCACCGCTTCTGCGGCGTGCATTTCTTCAACCCGCCGCGCTACATGCACCTGGCCGAGCTGATCCCGGCCACCACCACCGACGCCGCCGTGCTGGAAGGCCTGGAAAGCTTCCTGGTCACCACGCTGGGCAAGGGCGTGGTGTACGCCAAGGACACCCCGAACTTCATCGGCAACCGCATCGGCGTGTTCTCGATCCTGTCCACCATCTTCCACACCCAGCAGTACGGCCTGGGCTTCGATGAAGTCGATGGCTTGACCGGCCCGCTGGTCGGCCGCCCGAAGTCGGCCACCTACCGCACCTCGGACGTGGTCGGCCTGGACACCATGGCCCACGTCATCAAGACGATGGGCGACACCCTGCCCAACGACCCGTGGCACCAGTACTTCGCCTCGCCGAAGTGGCTGGATGCGCTGATCGCCAAGGGTGCGCTGGGCCAGAAGACCGGCGCCGGCATCTTCCGCAAGGTCGGCAAGGACATCGTGGTGCTGGACCTGGAAAAGCAGGACTACCGCGCTGCCGATCGCACCGCTGCCCCGGAAGTGGTCGAGATCCTGAAGATCAAGAACCCGGCCGAGAAGTTTGCCAAGCTGCGCGAAAGCCAGCACCCGCAGGCGCAGTTCCTGTGGGCGACCTTCCGCGACCTGTTCCATTACAGCGCCTACCACCTGGCCGACATCGCCGAAACCGCGCGCGACGTCGACCTGGCCATCCGCTGGGGCTACGGCTGGTCGCTGGGCCCGTTCGAAACCTGGCAGGCCGCCGGCTGGAAGCAGGTCGCGCAGTGGATCGCCGATGACATCGTGGCCGGCAAGAGCATGAGCAACGCCCCGCTGCCGGACTGGGTGTTCGATGGCCGCGACGGCGTGCATGCCGCCGAAGGCAGCTACAGCCCGACCCGCAACGCCAAGCTGCCGCGTTCGGCGCTGCCGGTGTACCAGCGCCAGCGCTTCCCGGATCCGCTGCTGGGCGAAACCTTCAGCCCGGGCGAAACCGTGTTCGAGAACGACGGCGTGCGCATGTGGCACGACGGCGACGGCATCGCCGTGGTCAGCTTCAAGACCAAGATGAACACCGTGTCCGACCACGTGCTCAACGGCCTGCAGGAAGCCATCAAGCGCGCCGAGCAGGGCTTCAAGGGGCTGGTGATCTGGCAGCAGAAGGAACCCTTCTCCGCCGGTGCCGACCTGGCCGGCGCGCTCGGCCTGCTGCAGGCCGGCAAGGTCGACCAGTTCGAAGAAATGGTGCACAACTTCCAGCGCACCAGCCAGGCCATCAAGTACGCGCTGGTGCCGGTGGTGACCGCCGTGCGCGGGCTGGCCCTGGGCGGCGGCTGCGAATTCCAGATGCACAGCGCCAAGAGCGTGGCCGCACTGGAAAGCTACATCGGCCTGGTCGAAGCCGGCGTCGGCCTGCTGCCGGCCGGTGGTGGCCTGAAGGAACTGGCGGTACGCGCCTCCCAGGCCGCTGGCCCGGGCGGTGATGTATTCGCCGAACTGAAGAAGACCTTCGAAACCGTGGCCATGGCCAAGGTCTCCAACTCCGCGGTCAACGCCAAGGAACTGGGCCTGATGCGCGCCACCGACAAGGTGGTGTTCAACAGCTTCGAAGCGCTGCATATCGCCAAGGCCGAAGTGCAGGCGCTGGCCGAAGGCGGCTACCGTCCGCCGATGCCGGCCCGCCGCATCCAGGTGGCCGGTGACGTGGGTATCGCTACCTTCAAGATGATGCTGGTGAACATGCTCGAGGGCCGTTTCATCAGCCCGTACGACTACGAAATCGCCGTGCGTATCGCCACCGTGCTGTGTGGTGGCGAAGTGGACCGCGGCACGCTGGTGGATGAAGAGTGGCTGCTGACCCTGGAGCGCAAGCACTTCGTCGAACTGGCCCAGCAGGAAAAGACCCAGGCCCGCATCGCGCACATGCTGAAGACCGGCAAGCCGCTGCGCAACTGACCCATAAGAGACCACCACAATGACCAAGCAGATCCAGGACGCCTACATCGTCGCCGCCACCCGTACCCCGGTTGGCAAGGCGCCCAAGGGCGTGTTCCGCAATACCCGTCCCGACGACATGCTGGCCCACGTGCTCAAGTCCGTGGTCGCGCAGGCACCGGGCATCGACGTCAACCGCATCGATGACGCCATCATCGGCTGCGCCATGCCCGAAGCCGAGCAGGGCATGAACGTGGCGCGCATCGGCGTGCTGCTGGCCGGCCTGCCGGACACCATCGCCGCGCAGACCGTCAACCGCTTCTGCTCGTCCGGCCTGCAGGCCGTGGCGATGGCAGCCGACCAGATCCGTCTCGGCAACGCCGACCTGATGCTGGCCGGCGGCACCGAATCGATGTCGATGGTGCCGATGATGGGCAACAAGATCGCGATGGCGCCGAGCGTGTTCGACAACGACCACGTGGCCATCGCCTACGGCATGGGCATCACCGCCGAGAAGGTCGCCGAGGAATGGAAGGTTTCCCGCGAAGAGCAGGATGCGTTCGCCCTGGCCTCGCACCAGAAGGCCATCGCCGCAATCCAGAACGGCGACTTCAAGGATGAGATCAGCCCGTATGACGTGCGCACCCGCCAGCCGGACCTGGCCGACGGCCGCCGCATCATCACCCGCGACCGCATCGTCGACACCGACGAAGGCCCGCGCCTGGACTCGTCCGCCGAAGGCCTGGCCAAGCTGCGCCCGGTGTTCCGCAACGGCCAGTTCGGCGGCACGGTGACCGCCGGCAACTCCTCGCAGATGAGCGACGGCGCCGGTGCGGTGCTGCTGGCATCGGAACAGGCGGTCAAGGACTACGGCCTGAAGCCGCTGGCCCGCTTCGTGAGTTTCTCGGTCGCCGGTGTGCGCCCGGAAGTGATGGGCATCGGCCCGATCGCGGCCATTCCCAAGGCGCTCAAGCAGGCTGGCCTGACCCAGGACCAGCTGGACTGGATCGAGCTCAATGAAGCGTTCGCCGCGCAGTCGCTGGCGGTGATCCGTGATTGCGGGCTGGACCCGTCCAAGGTCAACCCGCTGGGCGGCGCCATCGCACTGGGCCACCCGCTGGGCGCCACCGGCGCGATCCGGACCGCCACGCTGCTGCATGGCCTGCGCCGTCGCCAGCAGAAGTACGGCATGGTCACCATGTGCATCGGCACCGGCATGGGCGCAGCGGGTATTTTCGAATCGCTGTGATCCGGGATCCAGGTACCGACCAACGGTCGGTACCTGCCGGCCGGAAGAGATGGCCGCCTGCCGTTGGCAGGCGGGCGGAGAAGCAAAAAGGCGACCCGTCCGGGTCGCCTTTTTCATGCGCGTGCATGGGCCACGGGGCTTACCCCTCGTCTTCTTCCAGCATCTGCGCCAGCTTCTCGCGCGCCGGCTTGCCCAGTTTGTGGCTTTCCAGCGCGAAGCGGATGGTGGCTTCCACCAGCCCGAGGTGGGTGCCGCAGTCGAACCGGGTACCTTCGAAACGGTACGCGTTGACCTCTTCGGTTTTCAGCAGGTCGGCAATGGCGTCGGTCAGCTGGATCTCACCGCCCGCGCCCTTGCCGGTGGCTTCAAGCAGTTCGAAGATCTTGGGGCTGAGCACGTAGCGGCCAACCACGGCCAGATCGCTCGGCGCGTCTTCCGGCTTGGGTTTTTCCACGATCTGCGCGATGCGCCCCTTGCGGCCGTCGAAGGCCTCGGTCGCCACGATGCCGTAGCTGGCCGTGTTCTCGTGGGGCACGTCTTCAACCGCAATCACGCTGGCGCCCGTGGCCTGGTTGAGATCGGCCATCTGCTTGAGGGCGCCGTCGCCGCGGTTCCAGATCAGGTCGTCGGGCAGCAGCACCGCGAACGGCTCGTCGCCCACCACGGATTTGGCACACAGCACCGCATGGCCCAGGCCCAGCGCTTCGGTCTGGGTCACGAACACCGCGCGCACGCCTTCCGGCAGCACGTTGCGCACCAGTTCCAGCAGCTCGGTCTTGCCCGCGCGCTCGAGCTTCTGCTCCAGCTCGTACGCCTTGTCGAAATAATCCGCGACCGCGTGCTTGTAACGATTGGTGACAAAGATCAGGGTGTCGCACCCTGCTTCGATCGCCTCATCGACGGCGTACTGGATCAACGGCCGGTCGATGATCGGCAGCATTTCCTTGGGAACCGTCTTGGTTGCGGGAAGGAACCGGGTGCCCAGCCCCGCCACCGGGAAAACCGCCTTGCGAATGCGCTTGTTCGTCACAGCCTGTTGGCCTCTCGTGCCGGAAAGGGAAGCACCTTAGCCGACTCGACGTGAGATTCGTGTTGCAACGGCGCAAATTCCGGCATGGTAGCGAACAGGATGCTGTTGATCGCATCGGTATCGTAGTTGGCGATGGCCTCGCGCAGGCGCGGCACATTGCCCAGCACCTGCTCGCGGGCGAAGGTGCGCACACCGGCCTCGAGGATCTTGGGATGCGCGGTCGGGCGGTAGTCCTCGTCCGAATAGAACAGGGTCTCGTGCAGCTTTTCGCCGGGACGAAGGCCGGTGTAGATGATGGCGATGTCCTTGTACGGCTGCTTGCCGGCCAGGCGGATCATCTGCTCAGCCAGCACCCGGATCGGCACCGGTTCGCCCATGTCGAGCGTATAGATCGCGCCGTGCGAGGCTGATGCCGCCGCCTGCAGGATCAGCTGGCAGGCTTCGGGAATCGTCATGAAGTAACGGGTTACTTCCGGGTCGGTGACCGTGACCGGGCCGCCCTTGAGGATCTGCTCGCGGAACACCGGCACCACGCTGCCCGCCGAGGCGAGCACGTTGCCGAAGCGCACGGTGACGAAGCGGGTATGGCTGGTCTTCTGGTCCAGGCTCTGGCAGATCATCTCGGCATAGCGCTTGCTGGCACCCAGGGCGTTGACCGGGTCAACCGCCTTGTCGGTGGAGATGAACACGAAATGTTCGATCCGCGCTTCCACGCAGGCACGGGCCACCGTTTCGGTGGACAGGATGTTGTTGCGCACCGCTTCGCGCAGCTGCCGTTCCAGCACGGGCACCTGCTTGTAGGCCGCCGCATGGAACACCGCATCCACCTGCGACAGCGACAAGGCGTGGCGGATCACCGCCGGGTCGCCGCAGTCACCCAGTACCACCTCCACGACCAGGTCGGGGAAGCTGCGCTTGAGTTCGGCTTCGATGGTGAGCAGCAGCAGCTCGCTCATTTCCAGCAGTACGACCCGCCCTGCCCCGTGGCGCGCGCACTGACGGCACAGTTCCGAGCCGATCGAACCACCGGCGCCGGTCACCAGCACGGTGCGCCCGCCCAGCCAGCCGCGGATCAGCGACCAGTCCGGCAGGATCGGCTTGCGCCCGAGCAGGTCCTCGATCGCCACTTCCTTCAGCTCACCGGGCAGCGAATGGCCCAGCAGCACGTCATTGAGCTTGGGCACCATGCGGAACGGCACCCCGGTGCTTTCGCAGATGGCCACCACCCGCTGCATGCCGGCGGCATCCAGCGACGGAATGGCAATCACCAGCAGCTTGGCCGCGGTTTCGCGTACCACCGAGGCGGCATCGTCCAGGGTGCCCAGGATAGGCAGGCCCTGAAGCTTCGCCCCCTGCAGGTGCGGCGCGTCGTCGAGCAGGCCCACCGGCTCGAAATCCCCCGACCGGCGCAGGTCGCGGACCAGCGCTTCGGCAGCCTGGCCGGCGCCCAGGATGAGCACCCGGCGCGCGGTCGCATCCGACTGCAGCGCCTGGTAGTCCTTCCATGCCCGGTACAGCAGGCGGGGCGCGCCCAGCAGGGCCGACAGCGCGAAGGGATAGATCACCAGCACCGACATCGGCACGCCATTGAAGCGCTTGTAGGCCAGCACCACCACGATGGCCAGCAACCCGATGAAGCTGGATTTGAAGATGTGCAGCAGGTCGGCCACGCTGGCGAACCGCCACAGCCCCCGGTACAGGCCCACGCGCCAGAAGACGATCGCCTGGATTACCAGCACCAGCGAGGTATCGATGTTCCACAGCGGCAACGAGGGAGCATCGGCCAGCATCGAATAGCGGCCGGCATGCAGCAACTGCCAGCACGCCCAGACCATGAACAGGTCGTGGGCCACGATGGCGGCACGGGGAAGCAGACTCGTGAAACGGTCCTGCCAAGGCGTCATAAAGCAAACAATCCTTCTAGTAGCGCATTCCATTGCGCAGGAGCAGCCAAAGACCGGTCGCGAGGAACATCCACGCTACGGCTACGGCAGCCTCCCACCTCGGCTGCAAATACGTGCAAGCATTAAACACTGTAATACTGAACAGACCAAAAACAAAGTACGTCCCTGTAACCGAAGTGTGCGTTGCACCACTTTTGACGGCACGTTGGTACAGATGTTGGGTGTGGGGCTCCATCCATCTTTGCCCCGACAGCATGCGCGAAAGCAGTGTGAAGCCAGCGTCCACGAGGAAAGCCGTCAGCGGCACCAGCAGCAGCAGCCACGAGATGTCGGTTGCCACGCTGGCCAGGCAGACCAAGGCTGCGACGGCATAACCTAACGCCCCGCTGCCCACATCGCCCATGAAGATCCTTGCATTCGGAAAATTGAACGGCAGGAAACCAAGGCAGGCCAGTGCCAGGACAATCCCGGCCAACGCCAGCGGACCCGGCAGGACCAGCGCGAACGCGGCGCCGGCCAGAACGGCCTGGCTGGTCGCGATCCCGTTGATCCCATCCATGAAGTTCCAGATGTTGATCAGGGATGTCGTAAACAGCAGCGCCAGCAGCGCCTGCCAGGGGTTGCCCGTTGCCTCCCAGACCAGACCTGCCAGCAGGCCGGCGGCCAGCAGATGGACCAGCAACCGGCGCACCGCCGGCAGCGGCCGGTGGTCGTCCCACCAACCGATCCCGGCCACCAGCACCAGGCCCAGCCCCGACACCAGCAACGGCGTCCGGGCGCCCGGCCAGATGACCGCCGCCGCGGCCAGCGCCAGCAGCAGGGTCACCACGATGGCAATGCCGCCCCCGCGCGGGGTCGCCACGACATGGCTGCGGCGTTCCCCGGGCTGGTCGAACAGCTTGCGCCGCAGCGCGTACCGGCGGGCGCACCACGTGAGCACCGCCGCCACCGCCAGTACGGCTGGCAGCCCCATCCACCACGCCGCCGGCATGGCTCAGAGCACCGCGTAGTTCAACAGCGGCTTGACCGTACCCCACTCCTTGCAGCTGGGGCATTGCCAGTGGTGGGTCCGCGCACCGAAGCCACAGCGCGTGCAGCGATAGGCCGGATTGCGGACCAGCAGCTGGTCGGTGATGTGCTTGAGGTCATGCAGGGTGGCGGTGGAATCGGCACCTTCGGCCAGGGTCAGGTCGATCAATGCCGACTCGCCGCGTACCGACGGGCGATCCTTCAGCTGCCGGCCGAGATAGGCGCGTGCCGGAGCTACGCCCTCCTGCTCTTCCATCAACTGGGTCAGGGCCAGTACCGGGGCGATGCCGCGATAGTGCTCGGTCATTTCCGACAGGAACGCGCGCGCGCCGCCCAGATCGCCCACTTTGCGGTAGTTCTGCATCAACGGCTGCAGCACCTCGGGCAGGTATTCGGGATCGTTGCGGGCGGCCCGCTCGAACGCGCGCACGGCGGCTTCGGCATTGCCGGCATCGGTTTCCAGGCGTCCTTCAATGATGCCGGCACGCACCGACATCGCATCGGCCTGGTAGGCACGGGCAATGGCCGCGCGGGCTTCATCGATCTTGCCGGCGCCACGGAAGCGTTCGGCCAGCTCGCACTCGAACTGCCCCACCAGCTTGCCCATCGGCTCGCCGGTGACTTCTTCGTAACGGGTGGCGTTGTCGATCGCCTTTTCCCAGTCGCGTTCGGCCTGGTAGATGCCGATAAGGTGCTTGAGCGCCTGCGGGGCGCGCTGGTCGATCTGGGCCAGTTCGGTAAAGACCGTTTCGGCACGGTCGAGCAGGCCCGACTTCATGTAGTCCTCGCCCAGCGCCAGCAGGGCCTGGACGCGCTGTGCGTCGCTGAGGTCGGTACGGTTGACCAGCCCCTGGTGCAGGCGGATGGCGCGATCAACCTCGCCCCGGCGGCGGAACAGGTGGCCCAGCGCGACCTGGGTTTCGAAGGTTTCCTTGTCCAGCTCGGCAATGTGCAGGAACAGTTCGATGGCCTTGTCGGGCTGCTCGTTGAGCAGGTAGTTCAAGCCACGGAAGTAGGTGCTGGACAGGTGGCTGACCTGGTTGTCGCCATGGCGCTGGCCACCGCGACGGCCGATCACCCAGCCCGACAGTGCTGCCAGCGGTAGGAACAGGAAAAACCAGAACCACTCGGATACAAATTCCATCGGCGCTCAACGTCCGTCGAAAGGTGAAGAAGAAGACGCCACGGGGGCGGCGGCCGGAGCCGCTTTCTGCGCTTTGCGCAGTCGGGAATACAACGGAATCACCAGCCCCACCAGGACGAGCCCGGCACCGATGATCGCACCGGTCAACAGGGCCACGGTAATGGCCAGGCCGGTGCTGGAATGGATGGCAGTGAACCCCAGGTTGAGGGTCATGTCCTGCGAATTGAGGGCACCGATGACGAGCCCGGCCACCAGCACGGCGAGCAGGATCAACAGACGTGCGACTTTCATTGTGGCAGCTCCCATTCCCTTTGAGGTAGAGAGTAGCGGACTAACCATCCGCTCTACTAGGCCGGATCGCTTTCCAGCGGCACCACGGCGCTTACGCGCTCACGGAGTTCCTTGCCCGGCTTGAAATGCGGGACATGCTTGCCCGGCAGTGCGACCGATTCCCCGGTCTTGGGGTTGCGCCCCAGCCGCGGCGGCCGGTAGTGCAACGAAAAACTGCCGAACCCGCGGATCTCGATGCGATCCCCGCCGGCCAGCGCCCCGCCCATCATTTCCAGCAACGACTTCACCGCCAGATCGACATCGTCCGACTTCAGATGCGCCTGTCGGCGCGCCAGGATTTCGATCAACTCGGATTTGGTCATTGCGGACTCGCGTCGAGGGTCTCAAACCCTGAAACGGCCCGGACAATTGTCCGGGCCGTCCAGGAAACTACTGCTACGGGTAAAGGCCGATTACTCGGACTTGTTGCCGTTCAGCTGTGCACGCAGCAGCGCGCCGAGCTGGGTGGTGCCGCTGGAAGCCGAAGAGGACTGGTATTCCTCCAGCACTTCGCGCATTTCCGCGTCGTCCTTGGCCTTGATCGACAGCTGCAGGGTACGACCCTTGCGATCCATGCCCACGAACTTCGCTTCAACCTTGTCGCCGACCTTCAGGAACTGGGTCGCGTCGTCGACGCGCTCGTTGGCAACGTCACGCGCAGCGACATAGCCTTCGATGCCGTCAGCCAGTTCGATGGTAGCGCCCTTGGCGTCCACTTCCTTGACCACGCCTTCGACCTTCGAACCCTTCGGGTTGGCAGCCATGTACTGACCGAACGGATCCTGCTCCAGCTGCTTGACGCCCAGGCTGATGCGCTCGCGCTCCGGATCGACGGCCAGGACGACGGCGTCCAGGTTGTCGCCCTTCTTGAAGTTGCGGACCACGTCTTCGCCGGTGGTGTTCCAGCTGATGTCGGACAGGTGCACCAGGCCATCAATACCGCCGTCCAGGCCGATGAAGATGCCGAAGTCGGTGATCGACTTGATCTGGCCCGACACCTTGTCGCCCTTCTTGTGGATGGCAGCGAAGGTTTCCCACGGATTGGCGGCAACCTGCTTCATGCCCAGCGAGATGCGGCGACGCTCCTCGTCGACGTCCAGGACCATGACTTCAACTTCGTCACCGACCTGCACAACCTTGGACGGGTTGACGTTCTTGTTGGTCCAATCCATCTCGGAGACGTGCACCAGGCCTTCGACGCCCGGCTCGATCTCGACGAATGCGCCGTAATCGGTGACGTTGGAGACCTTGCCGAACACGCGGCTGTTGGCCGGGTAACGACGGGCGATGTTGTCCCACGGATCCTCGCCCAGCTGCTTCAGGCCGAGCGAAACGCGGTTGCGCTCGCGGTCGAACTTCAGCACGCGCACGTCCAGCTCGTCGCCGACGTTCACGACTTCGGACGGGTGGCGCACGCGCTTCCAGGCCATGTCGGTGATGTGCAGCAGGCCGTCGATGCCGCCCAGGTCCACGAATGCGCCGTAATCGGTCAGGTTCTTGACGACACCCTTCAGGATCGCGCCTTCCTGCAGCTTGTCCATCAGCTGCTCGCGCTCTTCCGAGTGCTCGCTTTCGACGACAGCGCGGCGCGAGACCACGACGTTGTTACGCTTGCGGTCCAGCTTGATGAGCTTGAATTCCAGCTCCTTGCCTTCCAGGTAGGCCGGGTCGCGCACCGGGCGCACATCCACCAGCGAACCGGGCAGGAACGCGCGGACATCCTTGATGTCCACGGTGAAACCACCCTTGACCTTGCCGCTGATGCGACCGGTGATGGTTTCGTTCTTTTCCAGGGCTTCTTCCAGCTCGTCCCACACCATGGCGCGCTTGGCTTTCTCGCGCGACAGGACGGTTTCACCGAAGCCGTTCTCGATCGAGTCGAGGGCGACCTTGACGACATCGCCTTCGGCGACGTCGATTTCGCCGGCGTCGTTACGGAACTGTTCGATCGGCACGATGCCTTCGGACTTCAGGCCGGCGTTGATCACCACGACGTCGCCGCGGACTTCAACGACAACACCGCTGACGATGGCGCCCGGCTTCAGCTTGGCCAGATTGGCCTGGCTGGCTTCAAACAGTTCGGCAAATGATTCGGTCATTAGATTTACTCTGTTGGACACATGGGCATTGGTCCCCGCGAGGGTTCCGTTTACTGCCCGCCTGTTGGTCGACCCCGGAAACGCAGGTCGTGTGTGAAGTAGGAAAACCGCCACGCATCATTGCGGGACGGAGCTTTTACTGCATTGCATTGGTGCGACTACCGCCGATGGATTGGCGGCCTCCTTGCCACGGATCAGGCACCCGAAACCGGAAGCAGATCCAGTACCTTGGCAACGACTTCGTCGATGCCGATACCACTGGTGTCGATGACGACGGCATCGTCTGCCGGCTTCAGGGGCGCCACTGTGCGCTGTGCATCACGGGCGTCGCGGGCCATGATCTCGCGCAGGAGGTCATCAAAGTTAACAGAAACCCCCTTGTCTTTCAACTGGTTATGCCGGCGCTCGGCGCGCTCCTCGGCACTGGCCGTCAGGAAGACCTTGAATGGGGCGTCGGGGAAGATGACCGTGCCCATGTCCCGCCCGTCGGCCACCAAGCCCGGGAGAACCCTGAATGCGCGTTGACGCTCCTTAAGTGCGGCGCGGACCTCGGGAATGGCGGCAATGGCCGAGGCCAGGGCCCCGGTGGTTTCCAGCCGAAGCTCGTCGGTGGCGTCGGTCTCATTGACGATGACACGCAGGCTGCCGTCGTCGGCCTCGACGAAGCGGACATGGGTGTCGAAGGTGCAGCGGACCAGCGCCGAGGCGTCGGAGGTGTCGATATCGGCCCAGCTGGCGGCGACGCCCACGGCGCGGTACAGGGCGCCCGAATCCAGGTAATGCCAGCCCAGCCGGCGTGCGACAATGCGGCTGACGGTCCCCTTGCCGGCCCCGGACGGGCCGTCGATGGTGAGCACGGGAGAAGGCTGGTTCATGGGGTTCCCTGTGGATTTGACCCCCCATTCTAGCCCCTGCCCGGCCCCCTCCAAGACATTTTTAGTGCAAGCACTTGAAAGGATGGAAAAAAGCCCGGTAGAATGGCGGGCTTGAACGGGCGTCACCTGCCGATTGTCATCTGCATATCGCGGCCGCGCTCCAACCGAATCCACGTTTACGCCGAGGTATGCAATGAAAGTCCTGTCTTCCCTGAAGTCGGCCAAGTCCCGTCACCGTGACTGCAAGGTCGTCCGTCGTCGCGGCAAGATCTTCGTGATCTGCAAGTCGAACCCGCGTTTCAAGGCTCGCCAGCGCTGAGCCTGGGCCGTCGCGGCCACCGGTCGCGACCTGCCTGAATAAAAAGCCGCCTCCGGGCGGTTTTTTATTGCCAATTTTGTTGTAATCGCCGGGTGCGCCACGACCGCCGGTCGTGGCTGCCTTGCCGGATTCACGGCAGGTCACGACCGTTGGTCTGACTGCCTTGCCGGATTCACGGCAGGTCACGACCGTTGGTCTGACTGCCTTGCCGGATTCACGGTAGGTCACGACCGTTGGTCGTGACTCCATTCTTGATAACTGGGGAGTAGATCGAGATGAAGCGTTACCTGACCACACTGCCGTTGCTTGCCCTGCTGGCCTGCGCCAGCGCCCACGCCGACACCCTGTTGATCGACCGCACCAAGGAACAGGTGGCGCCGGTGGTGCCGGTGCGCGGCGAGACCACCAGCCAGGTCCTGAGCCGCTTCGGTGAGCCCAGCGAGAAGCTGGAGCCGCGCGGCGGCCAGAAGCGCCAGTGGCCGACCATCAACCGCTGGGTCTACCCGATGTTCACCGTCTACTTCGAGAAGCAGAAGGTGATCGACGTGGTGGCCAACAAGGCTGACAGCAACGAAGTCGGCCCGAAGCCGCCGATCCGCTGATCCATCAGAACGCCCGCCGCCCGGCGGGCCATCGCACCGAGACCATGAACGATACGCTCCGCTTTCCGGCCGAATGGGAATCCCAGTCCGCCATCCTGATCGCCTGGCCCCACGCCGACACCGACTGGGCCGACCGCCTGGGTGACGTCGAGGACACCTACATCGCGCTGGTCGCGGCCATCACCCGCTTCCAGCCGGTGGTGATCATCGTGGCCGATGACGACCTGGAGGCGTACGCCGACGCGCGCCTGCGCTCCAACCGGATCGACACCGACCGCGTGCGTTTCGTCACCGCGCCGTACGACGACACCTGGCTGCGCGATTCGGGCCCGATCACGCTGCGCCGCGCCGACGGCGGCTTCCGCCTGCTGGACTTCCGCTTCACCGGCTGGGGCGGCAAGTTCGAGGCCAGCCTGGACGACCAGCTGGTGGGCGTGCTGCACGCCGCCAACCTGTTCGCCGACGCGGAGCTGCAGAGCATTCCGTTCGCGCTGGAAGGCGGCGCCATCGAAACCGACGGTGCGGGCACCCTGCTCACCACCTGGAAGTGCCTGCACGAACGCCACCCGGACCGGGATCGTGCGTCGCTGAGCGCGGACATGGCGAGCTGGCTGGCGCAGGACCGGGTGCTGTGGCTGGACCACGGCTACCTGGAAGGCGACGACACCGACGCGCACATCGACACGCTGGCGCGCTTCGCGTCGGTGGACAGCATTGTCTACCAGGCCTGCGATGACGCCAGCGATTCGCACCATGCCGAGCTGCAGGCGATGGGCAACGAACTGGCCGCGCTGCGCACCGCCGACGGCCAGCCGTACCGCCTGTTCCCGCTGCCGTGGGCACGCCCGGTGATCGACGAAGGCCGCCGCCTGGCCGCGTCCTACGCCAATTACCTGATCCTCAACGGGGCGGTGCTGATGCCCGCCTACGGCGACGTGGCCGACGACGCGGCACGCGACGTACTGGCCCAGGCCTACCCGGACCACGAGATCGTGCAGGTACCCTGCCGCTCGCTGATCTGGCAGAACGGCAGCCTGCACTGCATCACCATGCAGCTGCCGGCTGGGTTGCTTGCTTCTTGAAGCACGTCGGCATTCGATGATTTCCCTGGCGCCGGGCTTTTGCCCGGCGCTTTTGGTTTTGGGCGAACAGCCGGTGGGCACAGCATGACCTGAGCTGGGTCGGCGGGTGCGGGTTTGCGGGACACGCCGTAAACCCATCCATGGGGGCTTGGCAAAAACATCCATGTTTTTGACAGT
>NZ_JBNBBE010000015.1:72036-81743 GCF_050031795.1 Stenotrophomonas sp. SrG | reverse complement strand
TCCATGAAGTGCCGGTGAAGCGGGAATGAAGCGCGGCCACCAACGAAAAAAAGCGACCCGAGGGTCGCTTTTTTCTTGAATCTGGAGCGGGAAACGAGACTCGAACTCGCGACCTCAACCTTGGCAAGGTTGCGCTCTACCAACTGAGCTATTCCCGCTTGGGAGGCGAAATTCTACAGCCAAACGCGGTGCTGTCAACAGCCCTCAGCCCTTCTTTTTCAGGCGTGCGGTTTCACGTGCGGCGCGTTCGTCCTCGCGCAGGCTCGGCCACGCCGCATGCAGGTACTGCAGGCCGGAGAAGAGGGTGAGTACCGCAGCGATCGCCAGGGTCCAGTCGCCGACATGGAATACCGGTTCGCCCATCCAGATATCGGACACCGGCGTGTTCGGCGCCACCGAATACAACAGGCACAGCAGCGCGACCATCTGCGCGGTGGTCTTGATCTTGCCGATCAGGGCCACCCGCACCTTCGCGCGCTGGCCGATTTCAGCCATCCATTCGCGCAGTGCCGACACCGCGATTTCGCGGCCGACGATGACGGCGGCCCAGAATGCCATCCACGGCGTGGGGTGGCCCTGCACGATCAGGAACAGCGCCACGGCCACCATCAGCTTGTCCGCAACCGGGTCGAGGAAGGCGCCGAACGCCGAGGCCAGGTCGTAGCGGCGGGCGATCCAGCCATCCAGCCAATCGGTCAGCGCGGCGATGCCGAAGATCGCCGCCGAGGCGAAATTGGTCCAGGTGTAGGGAAGGTAGAACACCAGCACCAGCACCGGGATCATCACGATCCGCAGCAACGTCAGCCAGGTGGGGAGGGTCAACTTCATTGCGTCTCTCTACTCGCCGGCCGCAGGGGGCGTGGGCAGTCCATGAAGGTTAGCGTAGATGCGTGCGGCAAGGGCGTCATTGATGCCCTCCACCTTGGCGATTTCCGCCTCGCCGGCCGCCTTCAGGCCGACCAGCCCGCCGAAATGCTTGAGCAGGCTGGCGCGCCGGCGCGGCCCGATGCCGGGAATGTCCTCCAGCTTGCTGGTCATGCGCGCCTTCTGCCGGCGGCCCCGATGGCCGGTGATCGCAAACCGGTGCGCTTCGTCGCGGACCTGCTGGATGAACTGCAGGGCCGGTGATGCGGCGCCGGGGCGCAGCTCGCGGCCATCGGGCATCACCAGCGCTTCGTGTCCGGCGCGGCGCTCCACGCCCTTGGCCACGCCCACCAGCATCACCCCTTCCACGCCGAGGTCGGCCAGTGCGGCCTGCGCCTGGGCCAACTGGCCGGCGCCGCCGTCGATCAGCAGCAGGTCCGGCAGCACGCCCTCCTCTTCCACCGCGCGACGGAAGCGACGGTCGATGGCTTGGCGCATGGCCGCGTAGTCATCGCCGGGTTCGATCCCGCTGATGTTGAAACGCCGGTACTGGCTGCGCACCGGGCCACTGGCATCGAACACCACGCATGAGGCCACGGTGGCTTCGCCCATGGTGTGGCTGATGTCGAAACACTCCACGCGCTTGACCTGCTCAGCCAGGCCGAGCATCTGCCGCAGATCCTCGCTGCGCGCATGCTGGGCGCTGCGGCTGGTGAGCTCGCTGACCAGCGTGATCTGCGCATTGCGGCTGGCCAGCTCGACATAACCGGCCCGTTCGCCGCGCACGTTCCACTTCAGCTGCACCTTGGCCTCGGCCGAGGCGCTGAGCGCCGATTCGATCAGGCTGGCATCGGGAATCTCGCGGTCCAGCAGGATCTCGCGCGGCGGGGAATGTTCGGCGTAGTACTGCGACACGAAAGCGCCGAGCACTTCGTCCGCGCTTTCCTCGCCATTGGTGCGCGGGAAGAACGGCCGCGTGCCCATGTTGCGGCCATCGCGGAACGCCAGCAGCATCACGCAGGCGCTTGCGCCCTGCGTGGCGCAGGCCAGCACGTCCAGGTCGGCGGCGCGGCCATCCACGTACTGGCGGGTCTGCATGCTGCGCAGGGACGTGACCAGGTCGCGCAGGCGCGCGGCCTGCTCGAATTCCAGCGCTTCGCTGGCCGCCTGCATCTGCGTACCCAGTTCGCGCGCCAGCTGGTCGCTCTTGCCTTCCAGGAACATCGAGGCACGCCGCACCGATTCGGCGTAGTCGTCGGCGGCCACCAGGTCCACGCACGGCGCGCTGCAGCGGCCGATCTGGTACTGCAGGCACGGTCGCGAGCGGTTGCGGAACACGCTGTCCTCGCAGCTGCGCAGCTTGAACAGCTTGTGCATCAGGTTGAGCGTTTCGCGCACCGCGGTCACCCCCGGGTACGGACCGAAGTACCGGCCCGGCACCGCGCGCGGCCCGCGGTGCAGCGCGATGCGCGGCCAGTCTTCGCGGGTCAGCAGCACGTGGGGATAGGTCTTGTCGTCGCGCAGCGAGACGTTGTAACGCGGCGACAGCGACTTGATCAGCTGGTTTTCCAGCAGCAGCGCTTCAGCCTCGGAACGCGTCACGGTCACATCCATGCGCGCGACCTGCGACAGCATGGACATGATCCGCGCGGTCTTGGGCGCGCCATTGAAGTAACTGCCCACGCGGTTGCGCAGCGCGCGGGCCTTGCCGACATACAGCAGGGTGTCGTCGGCGGCGTACATGCGGTACACGCCGGGCGCGGTGCTCAGGTGGGCCGCGAATGCCTTTCCATCGAAGGCCGGAGCGGTAGTGAGGGTCATTCGCTGATCGGCACGTCGCTCAGTACGCCGCTCACCGGGTCGAAACGCAGTACGGCATGGGCATCGGTCTCGGCGATCCACACCGCACCGCCGCCCAAGGCCAGCCCGGCCGGACCATGCAGCCGCCGCGGCAGCGCCACGGTACTCAGTTCGCCGCCGCCCAGGCGCAGGGTGCGCAGTCGGCCGTTGCCGGCGTCGGCGATCCATAGCACGGGCGCATCCGGGTTCATCGCGATCGCCTGCGGGTACTGCAGCTGGGCAGTGGTGCGCGGGCCATCCTGTTCCCCGAACGACCACATCCCCTGCCCCACCAGCGTCTGCACCAGGTCGCCACGCAGCTGCATCGAACGGATCGACGAACCCAGCGCGTCGCATACGTACAGCACCTGCTGCACCGCCGCCAGCGCGGCCGGCTGCGCGAACGCGGCCAGGTGGCCGCTGCCGTCACGCTCGTCGATCGCGCCGGAGCCGGCGCGCCAGGACAACGTGCGCTGGCCCAGGTGATAGCTCCAGATGCGGTTGTCGCCAGCCATCGCGATATGGATCTGGTTGTCGGCGACTACCAGACCCTGCGGATGGTTCAGGGGGGTCTGGCGCGGGTCGCCCACCGCGCCTTCGCGCGGCTCGCCCGGACGGCCATTGCCGCACAGGGTGTCGACCTGCCCGGTCAGCAGGTGGATCCGGCGCAACGCATGGTTGCCGGTGTCGGCGACGTACAGCCACTCGCGTTCCAGGGCCAGGCCCTGCGGCCGGTTGAACGCGGCCTCGCCCGGGCCGCCATCCATCATGTCGGCGGTGCCCATCCCGAACTGGCGAAGCACCCGCCCGGCATGGCTGCACTCGAGGATGCGATGGTGGCCGCTGTCGGCGATGTACAGCCGCTCGGTGCTCACCGCCAGCGCGGTCGGGAACAGCAACGGCAGGCGCGGCTCGGGATGCAGCTCGCGCTGGCGCGATGCGTCCGCATCCAGCGGGCTGGACGTCCCCTGGCAGAGTGCATTGAGCGCACGATCCAGCTCCTCGCCGAAGCCGACCAGGCGGTCGACCTCACGCCCCTGTGCATCCAGCAGCACCAAGGTCGGCCAAGCCGCCACGTTGAACCGGCGCCAGCCGTCCCAATCGGCATCCAGCAGCGCCGGCACGGTCACGCCCTGTCGGCGGAGCAGTTTCAGCGCCTGCTCCGGTTCGCGCTCGAAGTCGAAGCGCGGCACCTGCAGGACCAGTACCTGCAGCTTGCCGGGGTTGCGCGACTGCCATTGGCCAAGCTCGGCCAGCCGGTGCGCGCACCACACCGAGGCGGCGTTGACAAAGGCCAGTACCACCGGGCGACCACGCAGTTCGGTCAGGGTGGTCGGGGCGGCATTGAGCCACGTGGCAAATTCGGGCAGATCCTGGACGGGCTGTACGTTCATGCGCTGATTATGCCGGACTGGGCGTCATGCAACCGTCGTGCCACCGTCAATTTCGCGGCGGGCCAGCCAGCCTTCGGCGCGCGCCAGGTCCTCGGGCGTATCGATTCCCGGCGGGAAGGCGGCCGGCGACAGCGCCACGCTCAGCCGGTGGCCGGCCTCCAGCACCCGCAGCTGCTCCAGCGATTCCAGCTGTTCCAGCGTGCCCGGCGGCAACGCGGCGAACTGCTGCAGGAAACCGGCCCGGTAGGCATAGATGCCGATGTGGCGCAGCCAGTGGGGCCCGGACAGGCGCTCGCGCGACTGCGCGAAGGCGTCGCGGTGCCAGGGAATGGGAGCGCGGCTGAAGTACAGCGCGTCCAGGTTCTGCTGGCGTACCACCTTGACCACGTTCGGGTCGAACAGGGTCTCGGCATCCTCCACCGGGGTGGCCAGGGTCGCCATGGCGGCACCGCTGTAGACCAGAGCTTCCGCCACCGCGCGGATGCCCTCGGCCGGGGCGAACGGCTCGTCGCCCTGCAGGTTCACCACCACGGTGTCATCGGACCAGCCGGCCTGGCGGGCGCATTCGGCCAGCCGGTCGGTGCCGGAGGCATGGCTGGCGGCGGTCATCGCCACCTGCACGCCGTCCAGGCCCTGCAGGGCATCGGCGATGCGCGCATCGTCGGTGGCCACCCAGACCTCGCGCGCACCGGCCAGCAGCGCGCGTTCGGCCACGCGCAGCACCAGCGGTCTGCCGCCGAGCAGCCGCAGCGGCTTGCCGGGCAGCCGGGAGGCGGCGTAGCGCGCCGGAATGGCGACGACGAAATCGACGGGCTGGCTCATGCGGACCTCTCGGCAATACACGGGAACAATGGCCGCCAGTGTGCCGCAAACGCGGTGCTCAGCGCTTGCCGAGTTTGTCCACGCGGTCCAGCAGGTTGACCCAGAACGCGGCGGGAAGATCGGCAGACAACGGCACCGAAAAATGCCATTCGTTGGCGAACGCCTTGCACTTCACCGCGTCCTTCTCAGTCATCAGCACTGGCAGTTCGCTGCCAAAGCGAAGGTCCGCCGCCTGATACGCATGGTGGTCGGCGAAGGCATGCGGGACCACCCCGATGCCGTGCGCACGCAGCATGTCGAAGAAGCGCTGCGGGTGCGCGATCCCGGCCACGGCGTGCACGCGCTGGCCACGGAAGTGCGACAACGCGCGGGCACGGCCGCCGCTGAGCGGCTGCGCGCTGTCGATATGCAGCTGCATCGCCCATTCGCCGAACCCGCAGGAGGCGAGCGCGGACGGATCGGCACTGGCCTGGCCCAGGTTGACCACGCGGAAGTCGCAGTCGCGCGCGCGTTCGGCGGGTTCGCGCAACGGCCCGGCCGGGATCAACCGGCCGTTGCCGTAGCGGCGTTGTGCGTCCACCACCTCGATTTCGATGTCGCGCGCCAGCCGGTAGTGCTGCAGGCCGTCGTCGCAGACGATGATGTTGCAGCCCGCCTCGACCAACGCGTTGCCGGCGGCCACGCGGTCGGCATCGACCCGGACCGGCACGCCGGTTTTCCACGCGATCAGCACCGGTTCGTCGCCGCCCAACGCCGTCGGCGTGCTCGCCTCGACCCAGCGCGGGACCTTGGCCTCTTCGCGCCCATAACCGCGACTGGCCACGCCCGGCTTCCAGCCCGCCTCGCGCAGGCGGTCCACCAGCGCGATGGTCAGCGGGGTCTTGCCGGTACCGCC
Source organism: Stenotrophomonas sp. SrG (assembly GCF_050031795.1). Classification (NCBI taxonomy): domain Bacteria; kingdom Pseudomonadati; phylum Pseudomonadota; class Gammaproteobacteria; order Lysobacterales; family Lysobacteraceae; genus Stenotrophomonas; species Stenotrophomonas sp. SrG. The sequence continues at coordinate 75,929 of NZ_JBNBBE010000015.1, read as the reverse complement.
GGCGGTCACGTTGCCGACCACGATCACCGGCACCGGCAGCGCGTGGCGCTTGCGCCAACCGCGCCGGTACAGCCCACGGCGCAGCGCCACCACGGCGCCGTACACCGGCGCCAGCAGCCGTGCGGCAAACGGAATCGCACTGCCGTCGTACCAGTACGACGGCGTCTGGGAACCCTTGGACGCCATCAGGGCTGCCTTTCGCGGAACTGCATCTTGTGCAGGTGCTCGTAAAGCCCGCCCAGCGCCAGCAGCTCGCGGTGGGTGCCGCGCTCGACGATGCGGCCGTGGTCCATCACCAGCACCTGGTCGGCATGTTCGATGGTGGACAGGCGATGTGCGATCACCAGCGTGGTGCGCTCGGGCATCAGGCGCTGCAGGGCATCCTGCACCAGCCGCTCGGACTCGTTGTCCAGCGCGGCGGTGGCTTCGTCGAGGATCAATACCGGCGCGTCGCGCAGGATCGCGCGGGCGATCGCCAGGCGCTGGCGCTGGCCGCCGGACAGCAGCGCGCCGTTCTCACCCACCGGGGTCTGCAGCTGCTGCGGCATGCGCTCGATGAACTCCCACGCATTGGCGGCCTCGGCGGCAGCGCGGATCTGCTCCTCGCTGGCGTCCATGCCGTAGGCGATGTTGGCGCCCACGGTATCGTCGAACAGCATGACCTTCTGCCCGACCATCGCCACCTGGCGGCGCAGGTCGGCCAGCGGGTAGTCGTCCAGCGGCACGCCATCGAGCAGGATGCGGCCGCCGCTGGGCTCATAGAAACGCGGCACCAGCCGGATGAGGCTGGTCTTGCCGCTGCCGGAGCGGCCGACGATGGCCGTTACCGTGCCCGGCTTGGCATCGAAGGTGATGTCGTCCAGTGCGATGCCGGTATCTTCGCGATAACGCAGCATCACGTGCTGGAAAGACAGCTCGCCACGCACGCGCTGGGCGCGGGTGCTGCCTTCGTCGCGCTCGACCGGCAGGTCAAGGATGCCGAACAGGCGCTCGGCGGCGGCCACGCCGCGCGAGATGGAGGTCTGCACGCTGGTCAGGCGGCGCAGCGACGGGATGATGGCCATCATCGAGGTCATCAGGCCCATGAACTGGCCGGCATTCAAGCGCCCGGCCAGCGCTTCGCGGGTGGACACCCACACGATCACGGCCAGCGCCAGCGCGGCCAGGAACTGCACGGTGCTGGACGCCAGCGCGCGCGTGGTTTCGACCTTCATGTTCAGGCCGAGCATGCGGTTGGCCAGCCGCGAATAACGCGAGATCTCGTGCGCCTGGGTGCCATGCACCTTCACTTCCTGCTGCGCGGCCAGCGACTGTTCGGCGGTCTGCGCCATGCTGCCCATGCCGTCCTGGATGCCGCGGCTGATGCGCCGGTAGCGCTTGCCCACGAACGACACGATCACGCCGATCAGCGGCACCACCACCAGCATCGCCACGGTTACCTTGACGCTCATCTGCAGCATCACCACCAGCATGGCGATGATGGTCAGGGTGTCGGCGACCAGGGTCTTGAGCGCATCGGCGCTGGCCTGGGTGACCTGCTCGGTGTCGTAGTTCAGGCGGCTGACCATCACCGGCGTGGCTTCGCTGTCGAAGTGCGACGACGGCAGGTGCAGGTACTTGGACAGCACCTGTTCGCGCAGGTCGCGCACCACGCTGCGGCCGGTGCGGGCCAGCGCGTAATCGCTGACCAGCGTGGCCAGGCTGCGCATCATGAACAGCCCGAGGATGGTCAGCGGCAGGATCACCGCCATGCGCGGCTCGGGGTTGACGAAGCCGCGGTTGACCAGCGGTTCCATCAGCTTGGTGAAGTGGTAACCGGCCAGGGCTTCGACCACCATCGCGATGACGGCGGCCACCATGAACACCCAGTAGGCGCGGGTGTAGCCCAGCAGGCGTTTGTAGATCGGCCAGACCGGCGCGTGTTGTTTACTCATGGACGCACCTCCGGCGCGGTAGCGATGGCGATGCGACGGAAACCGAGCTGGCCCAGGGCATCCTGGGCGGTCACTACGGCCTGGTACGGGGTGCGGGCATCGGCGCGCAGCAGTACGGTCTGCTCACGGTCGGTGCCGGCAACGGCGGCAATGGTCTGCTTGACCGATTCCACGTCCGTGCGCAGCACTTCCTGGTCGTTGATGAAGTAACGCCCTTCGGCGTTGACCAGCACGCTGAGCGAGCGCGGCGGCTCGGTGGTGTCCTGCTGGCTGGCGGTCGGCAGCTGCAGCTGCAGCGTCGAGCGCGCGTCGAAGGTGGTGGTGACCACGAAGAAGATGATCAGCACGAGGATGACGTCGATCAGGGGTACCAGATCGATGTGCACCTCGTCCTGGACCCGGTCGTTGCGGATACGCATCCGTCAGCCCTTGGCCGTGACGGGCGCGGCGCCGGCCGCCGGCGCGGTGCCGGCGCGCGGTGCCGCGTTCATGACGCCGGGGCGGCCGTCCAGTGCGTCCAGCAGGGCCGAGGCCTCCATTTCCATCTCGATCACGTAACCGCCGATGCGGCCCTTGAAGTAGCGATGGAACATCAATGCCGGGATGGCCACGATCATGCCGGTGGCGGTGCACACCAGCGCCTTGCCGATGCCGCCGGCCAGCTGGTTCACATCGCCCACGCCGTGGTCGAGGATGCCCAGGAACATCTGGATCATGCCCACCACGGTGCCAAGCAGGCCCAGCAGCGGGCCCGCCGATGCGATGGTGCCCAGCGCGTTCAGGAACCGCTCCATGCGGTGCACCAGATGCCGGCCGGCATCTTCGATGCGCTCGCGGATCTGGTCGCGCGGGCGGTTGCGCGCTTCCAGCGCCACGGCCAGCAACGCGCCCAGCGGCGAGTTGGCCCGCAGCGACTGGATGTGATTCGGATCGAGCTTGCCGCGCGCGGCCCAGTTGCGCACTTCCTGGCCCAGCCCCGGGGGCAGGACCTCGTTACGCCGCAAGGTCCAGAAACGCTCCAGGACGATTGCCAAAGCCAGTACGCCCAACAGCAGCAGCGGCACCATCGGCCAGCCACCGGCCTTGACCAGTTCCCACACGTTTCAACCCTCCGGCCCATTGGCCGCCTGTATGACCGCCGATAGGATAGCAGCCGACCGCGTCCGCTCCGCGGCATCCCACCAACGGCGTTCGAAAAGACGCTGTTCGCGCACCTGCAACCCCTCCTGACCCAGCCACAGGCGCAGCGCGCCGCTGTCGGCGGTGTTCAGCACTTCGGCAGGGGCCGCCCGCCAGCGCTGCACGACGTCCGGGCGCGGGTGCCCGAACCGGTTGCCATGCCCGGCCGAGACGATGGCCAGGCGGGGCGACACCGCCTGCACCCAGTCGGCGCCGGACGAGCCGGCACTGCCGTGGTGCGCCACCAGCACCGCGTCGGCGCGCAGCGCGGCCGGTACCGTGGCAACCAGCATGGCCTCCTCGCGCTGGCCGATGTCGCCCGTCAACAGCACCACGCCATGCGCGGTCTGGATTCGCAGCACGCAGCTGCTGGCGTTGCCTGCGTAGTCCACGCCCGGCGGCGGATGCAGGACGGTGAAGTCCACCCCGTCCCAGCGCCAGGCCTCGCCGCTGCTGCAGGGCAGCTGGATGGCGGGCACTGCACCCGATGGCGCCTGCAATGGTGGATCGCGAAAGGCGCGGCGCACTGCAGGCATGCCACCGGCGTGGTCGCGGTCGCCATGGCTGAGCAGCAGCCGGTCAAGTCCGGCCTCGCCCAGCGCGTGCAGGGTCGGCACCACCACCCGTTCGCCGGCGTCGAATCCCCCTTCCGCGGCGGGGCCGGCGTCGTACAGCAGGCGGTGGTGACGGGTGCGCACCCACACGGCCAGGCCCTGCCCCACGTCCATCACCAGCAGCTCGACCTCGCCGGGGGCGGGACGATCGCGGGCCGGCCACAGA
>NZ_JBNBBE010000015.1:49378-72024 GCF_050031795.1 Stenotrophomonas sp. SrG | reverse complement strand
TCCCCGCCCCGTCGACCACGGCCTCAAGCCCGGTGCCAAGCAGCGCCAATGGCACCACCACCAGGCTCCACCAGGGAATGGCCAGGAGGTTGACCAACGGCCCCGCCCGCGAGGCCTGCCCGAACAGCGCCACGGTAAGCGGCAACAGCGCCAGGGTGGCCACGCCCTGCGCGGCCAGGAAGGTGCGCAGCCAGTGCACCCCGTGCCCCGGCAGGCACCAGACCAGCCACAGCACCCCGGCGAAGCTGAGCCAGAACCCCGGGGCCAGCACCGACAGTGGATCCACCAGCAGCACCGCCAGGGCCGCCAGTGCCAACGCCTGGCCAACGGTGGCCGGTCGTCGCACGCAGCGGGCGGCGGCGACCACCGCGATCATCAGCACCGTGCGCACCGTGGGCAGCGCGAAGCCGGCCACGGCCGCATACAGCGCGGCACCGGTGGCGGCCGCCAACGCGGCCGCCAATGGCCGTGGCCAACAGCGCCCCAGCGCGGCAACCGCTCGCCAGGCCAGCCCCGCCAGCCACGCCGCGAATCCGGCCACCAACCCGACGTGAAACCCGGAGATCGCCACCAGGTGGGTCAGGCCGAGCGCGCGCAGATCATCCCAGTCGCCCTGCCCCAACCTGCGGGTATCGCCCAGCGCCAGCGCCTGGATGAAACGGGCGCCAGCGCCCGGCACGTGTCCGGCAATGGCATCGGCCATGCGCTCGCGCCACGCCGGCAATCCGGTCGGGTCGCCCAGGGCCATCGCTGGCGCGCGCACGTGTCCGGTACCGCTCAACCGCTGCAGCAGCGCATGCCGCTCGGCGTCGAAGCCACCCGGGTTGCGCAATCCACGCGGTGGGCGCAGCCGCGCGTGGAGCTGCCAGCGTGCGCCGGCGCGAAGCGAGCAGCGCAGCGCCGGTTCGGCTGCAGGCGCGCGCGCAGGCGTTTTTGCCGCAGTGACGTCATACCAGGCCAGCGCAAGCTCGCGGCCGCGCAGGTGCGCGGGCATCGTCGCATCGTCATCCACGCGGAACCGGAAGCGGGTGCTGCGTGATCCATGTTGCGGCAGCTCCACCACCCGGCCGCGCAAAACGTGGTCCGCAGGCGCGGCAGCCGCGGGCAACTGCAGGGCCAGGCCGGCATGGGCGTGCAGGGTGACCCAGCCGATCCCGGCCAGCACTGCGCCGCACCACCGTGCACGCGGCACCGCACACCAGACCCCCGCACCGCACAGCAGCACGCACCACGCAGGCATCCGGGGCAACAACACCGGCGCGAACACGACACCGCACACACCGGCCAGCAGTGCGAGCGCACATGCCTTGCCGAACAGGGGCAACGGCGCTGGAAACGAACGGGAGAAGACGTCCGACAGGAACGACATGCAGGCCACCACGCGCTGGAGCCTGCATCCTCGGCCTGCGGCAACCAGGTCGCCATCAGGTGGGTGCGGAACGCGTTGTGGGGAAGCGCCGCTGTCACGGAACCCACAACGCAAAAAAGCCGACCTGATGGCCGGCTTTTCTGTTGTTCCACCGCAGTCACTGGGACTGGAGTGGTGGGCGGTACAGGGTTCGAACCTGTGACCCCTACCATGTCAAGGTAGTGCTCTACCGCTGAGCTAACCGCCCGTTTGTCTCGCTGCGCCGCTGCAATTGCGTCGGTGCAGGCCGCGTATATTACGGACGTCGGGTGTGAAGAGCAACACTTTTGTGAAGGTATTTCACAACGCGTTGTTCAGCCCAGGCTGGCCTCCTTCAGCTGGCGTATCTGGTCGCGCACGCGCGCAGCGTCTTCGAACTCCAGGTCGCGGGCGTGCTGGTACATCTGCTGCTCCAGCGCCTGCAGCCGCTTGGCGATCTGGGCCGGTTCCAGGGTGCGGTAATCCACCGCCTCCTCGGCCACCCGGCCACCGCGCCCCTTGCCTTTGCCCCGCGCTTCTTTTTCGGCCGCTTCGGAGCGCGCACCTTCCAGCACGTCCACGATCGGGCGCAGCACCGACTTGGGCACGATGCCGTGCGCTTCGTTGTACTCCACCTGCTTGGCACGACGGCGGTCGGTTTCGTCTATCGCCGCCTGCATCGAACGGGTGATCTTGTCCGCGTACAGGATCGCCTTGCCGCGCAGGTTGCGTGCGGCACGGCCGATGGTCTGGATCAGCGAACCGGTCGAGCGCAGGAAGCCCTCCTTGTCCGCGTCGAGGATCGCCACCAGCGATACCTCCGGCATGTCCAGGCCTTCGCGCAGCAGGTTGATGCCGACCAGCACGTCGAACTTGCCAAGGCGCAGGTCGCGGATGATCTCCACGCGTTCCACCGTATCGATGTCCGAATGCAGGTAGCGCACCCGGATGCCGTGTTCGGTGAGGTACTCGGTGAGGTTCTCGGCCATGCGCTTGGTCAGGGTGGTGACCAGCACGCGGTCGCCGAGCTTGATGCGCTCGTTGACCTCGCTCATCAGGTCGTCAACCTGGGTGCCCACGGGGCGGATCTCCACCACCGGGTCGATCAGGCCGGTCGGGCGCACCACCAGCTCGGTGATTTCATCGGCGGCTTCGCGCAGCTCGTACGGTCCCGGGGTAGCGGACACGTAGATGCTGCGCGGGCAGCGCGCTTCCCACTCTTCGAAGCGCAGCGGGCGGTTGTCCAGCGCCGAGGGCAGCCGGAAGCCGAATTCGACCAGGGTTTCCTTGCGCGAGCGGTCGCCCTTGTACATCGCGCCGATCTGCGGAATGGTCACGTGCGATTCGTCGATGACCAGCAGCGCATCGGGCGGCAGGTAGTCGAACAGGGTCGGCGGCGGCTCGCCGGCGGCCTTGCCGGTGAGGTGCCGCGAATAGTTTTCGATGCCGTTGCAGAAGCCGACCTCGGCCATCATTTCCAGGTCGAACTGGGTGCGCTGCGCCAGGCGCTGCGCTTCCACCAGCTTGTTCTGTTCGTACAGCTGCTCCAGCCGCACCTTGAGCTCGGCCTTGATGGTATCCACCGCCGACAGCACCCGCTCGCGCGTGGTGGCGTAATGGGTCTTGGGGTATACGGTGTAGCGCTGCAGGCGGCGCAGGCTTTCACCGGTAAGCGGATCGAACATGCTGATCTGTTCGACTTCGCCATCGAACAGTTCGATGCGCACCGCTTCGCTGTCCGATTCCGCGGGGAATATGTCGATGACCTCGCCGCGCACGCGGAACGTGCCGCGGTGCAGCTCGTACTCGTTGCGGGTGTACTGCAGCTGGGTGAGATGGTTGATCAGGTCGCGCTGGTCGATGCGTTCGCCGGTGGACAGGATCAGGCGCAGCGACAGGTAGTCCTCGGGCGCACCCAGGCCGTAGATTGCCGACACGGTGGCCACCACGATCGCATCCGGGCGCGACAGCAGGGTCTTGGTCGCCGCCAGCCGCATCTGCTCGATGTGCTCGTTGATCGAACTGTCCTTCTCGATGAAGGTGTCCGATGACGGCACGTAGGCTTCGGGCTGGTAGTAGTCGTAGTAGCTGACGAAGTACTCCACCGCGTTGTGCGGGAAGAACGCCTTGAACTCGCCGTACAGCTGCGCGGCCAGGGTCTTGTTCGGCGCCATCACCAGGGTGGGCTTCTGCACCTGCTGGATGACGTTGGCAATGGTGTAGGTCTTGCCCGAGCCGGTCACGCCCAGCAGGGTCTGCTTGGCGATGCCGGCTTCGAAATTGGCCGTCAGCTTCTCGATCGCGGCCGGCTGGTCGCCCGCCGGGGAGTACGGAGATACAAGTTCGAAGCGATCGCTCATGGTGCCGCCATAGACCGGGCCTTACATTATAGCGGGGGGTTGGGTGACGGCCGGCTGAGGGGGCAGCCTACCGTGAAGCTTGCCTTTGACCGATGGTCGGCCTGCTCCGGACAGGGCACGGTGACGCCTTGTCTCCGGTATCCCCCATGCACCGCCCTCGCCCCTTCCCCCGGCCCCGGGGGTTCACCCTGCTGGAACTGACGGTGACCCTGCTCATCCTGGCGGTGCTCTGCGCGCTGGCCCTGCCCTCGCTGAGCGCCAGCGTCAGCCGGATGCGCGCCGACATGCTGCGCATGCAGCTCGTCTCGGTGTTCAACACTGCGCGCAGCACCGCGATCACCCGCGCCGCGCCGGTGGCCGTCTGCCCGAGCGAAGACGGCATGCACTGCGGGGACGACTGGAGCCGGGGATGGCTGATCCACCTGGACCGTGGATCGGAATCGGGGACTTCCCCGCCCTCGCCGACGGATGTCCTGCAGTACCGCCCCGGGTACCGGGATGCCTCGGTGGTGGCGCGGTCCAGCCAGAATCGCCCGCGCCTGCGCCTCCAGCCCGACGGGCGCAGTGGCGGCAGCCCGCTCACGGTGGCCATCTGTGCCGGAGGGCAGCTGCACGGCGAGGTGGTCGTGAACAACGTGGGCCGCACCCGTGCCGCACGCAGGCCGGGCACCGTGGACTGCCCGCACTGAGCGGCCGGGTCTACCTCTACACCAGCCACCGAAACGACAAAAGCCGCGATTGCTCGCGGCTTCTGCAGAAACTGGCGCCCGAAGTTGGACTCGAACCAACGACCCCCTGATTAACAGTCAAGTGCTCTAACCGGCTGAGCTATTCGGGCGGGGACGCGAATTCTAGACGTTCACTCGTGGCGTTGCAACCGCCGGCGGCCATTTACCAGCAATCCAGCGCACTGGTGTTGGCCGGGGTCTTCACCCCCGCCTGGTTCACCGAGATGGTGCCGCACGGGTCTTTTGCCTGGTCACCCTGCGGAACTGCCGTAATCGTAAACGCGTTGGCATTGGCCGACGCAAAGGTCACCTGGTACATCGGCTTGCTGCCATCGCGTGGCGAGGCGATGGTAGTGCCGCTGTTTTCCACGAACTTGAAGTTCGTGTAGCTGTTGTTGAGCGTGTGCTGGCGCTCGGCGCGCTGTGCGTACTCCACCAGCTCCGCCTTGGCCGCGGCGCGCTTGGACTTGCGCACTTGGGCTGTGTAGGAGGGATAGGCGATGGAGGCGAGCACCGCGATCACTGCCACGGTGATCATCAGTTCGATGAGGGTGAAGCCCATCACCTTGCGTGGTCCACGCCCGTTCATGGAAGAAGGCTTGCTCACTTGATCTGTCTCCACGATTGACGACCACACGGATAAGGGATGTACAGCGTGTCGGATCCGTACTGGATACCGCCCATACAGACGCTGGACGGAACGGTCGGCGGCCCTGCGCCCCCGCCTCCCCCAAGTGCAGGCGGCGACTGCCGAGGCAATGCAAACGCATTCGCGTTGGTGATGGGCGACCCACTCTTGGACGTGCTCTTGAAGCCCGCGGTCCCGACTTCGAAGGCGGTGCCCGTCGGCGAACCCAAGGTGGCGCGGCCCAGCGCCCCTGCACCGGTCAGCGGCTGCAGCCCGAACAGCCAGTTGTCGCCGGGAACCGCGCAGCTGGTGCTGGCGTTGGTCGGGTCACGCGGAATGTACGTTGGCATGTAGACAATACCGTTGGACAGCGTCGGATTGGCCACGAAGCGCTCGCGGAATGCCAGGTCGATGAACCAGCCGCGCGAGCCGGTCGGTGGCGTGCCTGCGGTCAGCGTTCGTTTCGAGCCCACGATGTTGGCTGTGTAGCCAGACAGGTTCGCTCGGGAAAGTCCGGTCCCGATCGGACCATTGACCGTATCGTTCACGGCATACAGCGTCTGCAGCGAGCTGTCCCTCGGATCGTCCTCGAACGAGAAGCTCCCCGTCCCGAAATACAGCATGACGCCGCCGCCGTTACCGACGCCGGCAGTAATACCGCCGGTGATCGGCTGGCGTATCCGCACCCCGGATTCAGTGGAAGGCAGAGTGGTGAACAACGGCACGCTCAGATTGCCCGTGCTGCGCAGATCAAATTTCCACACAGCGCCCTTCTGGTCCGTACCGTAGACCGTATCGGAGTAGCCGTCACGAGTGCGCCTCTGCTGGTTGGCGTCGCCCCAGCGATCGACCACCACGATGCTGGACAGCCCGTTGCTACCCGAAGGCACGCCCGTCCCCGTCTCCACCGCCTCGATCATCCGCGCCTTGCCGTCCTCGATATTGACGACGAAGAGCACGGCCTTTCCGCTGGCACTGTTGAATCCGTTGCCGAAGATCGCCTTCCAGGTGGCCTTTCCGCCCTCGAGTATCGGAACGATGACCGGCTTGCCGAGCACGAACCCGATATTGTCGCGGACGTCCTTGGGCAAGGTTGTATCCAGATCGCTGATTTCCCAGCGCTTGCTGTTGGCATCGAACGCAGCGCCGTGCGTGACATCGAGGCCGAACACGCTGCGGCCACCTGCGCCTGACGCCCCCACCAGCGTGGTATGCCAAGCGGAGCCGTAATACGTATCTCCCACGGCAATCTGACCGTCAACATAGTACTTGTGCTTGAACTTCTGGCCCACCTTCGAGGTGGCATCGTAGGGCACGAGCAGGTTGGCCATGTGCCCGAGCGAAGTGCTCGGAATATAGGCAAACGCTTCGGTTCCGCCCCCGGCGACGACGCTGCCGTCCCCCTTCATGCCACCATTGAAGCCATGCAGCATGCCGTCATTGGCACCTGCGTACACCATGTACTGCGCCTTCGCGCTCTTGTCTTCCAGGAAGTTCTGGTAGGAGGTTTCGAGGGTGCCGCCCAAGCGGCGATAACCGAAGTCGTCGATCGGCGAGGTAATGACGGGGGTGGAGTTGATGATGTCGCCAAGCCGCGTCGTACGGTCGCGCAGGCGACCGCCATTGCGCTTCTCGCCTGAGGTATCGCCGCGCAGGTAGGCCACCGCGCCGGCGTCGGTTACGCTGGTGCGGGCCACGACGTCGTCGCAGACCAACATCCCGGGATTCTGGGCGGTCTTGCTGCACAGATCCGCAAGCGTGACGCTGGCGGTGGAGAAATCATGCGTCTGGCCGCCGCGCGTGAAGAAGATCCGCCGTGATGCTGCCGACGGCAGCCTCGCGCTTGCCTCCCAGAAATCGGACTGCACCAACGCACGCGTGGTGGGGTCGACTGACAGCCGCATGGCGGTCAGCGTACTGGACCAGTCCGTCCCCTCGTTCTTGATGTCATAAGCCGATCCGGCAGTGATCGAGCCAACCCCGATGCGGGCACCGCTCGCACCTGTGCCGCTGGACGGCGCGCCGCCGGAACCCACTGCCTGCAGGACGCGGGCCATGGCTGCGGTGATGTCGACCGGCGTACGGGCGTTGATGTACTCACCACGGGTATTCACGGCAGCATGCCAGATATCGTCAACCGTGCTGCGCTCGTCGTCTTCGCGAGGCGGCCAGTTACCGTAGATCGATGCGTCCTTGTAAGGATCCTGCTTGAGGTTGGAATTGAACAGATTACCGCGCGCGCCCAGCGTCACACCGTAGAAATTCAGGTGAAGATTGGTCTGGCAATCCAGGCTCTTGTCGCCATTTCCGCAGGCCTCTGGCACGGGCACCATCCCGGCCGGCAGGTCCGGCCGCAATGGCGGCTGGGTGCCGTTGTTGTTGTAGAACCGGGTGACGATGTCCGCCATGGTGTTGGAATACGAGTCACTGAACGGCGTGCCCATGTTCTGGTCGTTGTTGCCAACAGTGGGACCACCGCCGTTGCTGAAACCGTCGGTGAACAGCATCACCGCGTTCTTCTGGCAGGAGTTGGTGATGGGTGCGCCGTCGTCGGTGCGGGTAAACTGCAGGGCCGCCGCGTTTACCGCCTGGCGATTCGGCGTGCCACCGCTTGCCGTCAGGGAGAGCATGTCCGCGTACAACGCGGCCTTCTGGTCAGCGTTGTCCATGGAACGCATGGCCAAGCGCTTGTTGGCGGCAGTTCCACTGTCGTAACTGCCGTTCTGGTTGATGCGGAAGTAGCCCACCTTCAGCTGTTCCACACCTTTCATCGAGCGTGTCATGCCCGCAATCATCGCGCGGTTGCGGTTGCCGTAGTACGTGAACCAATTGGCGAAATTCCGGGACGCCTCATTAGTGCCGGCGAGCGTGTATTTCCACATCGTGCAATTGGTGCCACAAGCATTGAATACCTTTACGCGGGTGGCCCCTGCGTACGCATCAACGACGCCGGGCAGCTGCGGTCGGGGCTCGTCATCTGCCGTGAAGGGTACGAAGAACGTGGCGGGCACATACTCGATGGCGATGTTCGACTCACCCCTGTTCGATGGCCAGGTGTAATCCGTGTCGTACTGGTAATTGGTATTGTTGTAGCGGAACCGCGTGTTTGCAGGAATCACCATACCCGTCTGCATGCGGAAACTGTCGTTGGCGGCCGTGCTGTAATAGTTGGCAACCAGATTCACGGAAGCGGTTCCACCATTGGGCTGGGGATTGATCAGCGCCGCCGTTGGGCTACTCGGGAGGTAATCCTCCAGACCCGACTTCGCCCAGGGCTCGTACTTTACCGTCGGGTCGTAGTAGCTGGGGTTATAGGCAGCAGACCGGGCAAAACCGAGCGAATTGATCGGCGGAATGCCGTAATAGTTATTGATGCGCGGGCCCGGCACCACGAAGAAGTAATCGCAGTTGCCGGACGTGTACAACTGCCCGTTGGCGTCGAAGAAGCTCTGGCGGGTGGTATTCCAGCAGCCCTCGCCGTCGCGCCCTGGGAACTGCGTCTGGAAGTTCATCGAGCCGGAATCATCCACCGCCATGATGAACGACGCCGGTGCCGACGTCTTGCTGGCCAGTGGCTCCTGCGCCAAGACGCCCTTGCCCTGTGCCGCGATCAGCGAGTAGCCGACGATTGCCAGGCCGATTGCTGCTACCGTCGAACCGGCAGCCGTCCACTTGAATCTGCGCGAAGCCATGACCGCGTCCTCAGAGCTTGAAAATGGTATCGATCACCGTCCACGACGACGGGTTCGCCGTGTTGTCAGTGGAGTACGCGGTGATCTGGAACGATGCGGAATCGTCATCGTTGGGCTGTCCTTCGTCCAGCGCATTGCCGCCGGGTCCGCCGCATTTGTCGATGCGCCGGACATTGACAGCGGGCAACGCGGGGACCGGCTTCTGGCGGGCCCACGCGACCGGGTCAAACCCGTCCTCACAATTTATCGAAATCGACGTCGCGCTGATCAGGCTTCCGTCCGGCAGCGTCGTGCGGTCCGTGATGGCTTCCGCCGCGCGCTCAGTGTTGCGCAACACCCCCTCCGTCGCCTGGAAGGAGCGACTGGAAGCACGATAGTTCGATGCCATTTTTTCCTGCATGCCGGCCACCTGCATGCCGGCCACGCCGATCAGGGCAAGCAGCAGCAGCATGATCAGCGCGACGTACAGCACCGCGCCACGTTGACTGCGTGGGATGGGACGAGGAAAGTGCGATGGACGATTCATGATCAGTTCCCGAACAGGCGGTTGCGCAGGGCAATGCTGACTTCATAGGCAGTGCGATATCTGCCATCGGTCGCGGCGGCCTGGTCATAGGTCATGCCGAGCACGCCCAAGCGGGCCGCCGCATCGGTCGGCCGGGAGTTGGCGTTGCTATCGATACGATTGGCGCTCCGCGCAACCAGGCCGACCTGGACCATGCCAACGCGACGCCATTGCCCGGCGCCCGTGGCGTTGGCATCCGTGGTGACCCCCGAGGCCACGTTCTGCACAGCCATATTGCCGACCGGTGGTGTTGCCGCAGCGATAACTGGCGTCGCATCCAACCCATACATCAGCTGCAGGTTTTCGATACCTTCCACCAGCTCTTCGTTGATCGCATACACACCCGCCGAGTTCGCGCGTGCGCGACGCAGACCAGGTCCGTTCGCACCCTCGCCTATGTAGTACACCATTGATTCCGCGCGATACACCACCGTCGGTTCCGGCTGCGGGGCATAACGGGTGAAGTCCACCGTGCCGCCGGTGATCTTCCCTGCGGTGATGTTGCCCGCAAAGACGTCGGCCGTCTCGCAGTTGGCGATGCCAAACAGTGTTGGTATCGCCACGCCGCTCTCGGTAAGGCGATTCAACGCGCCGGCGTCTACCGTCAACTCCTGACCGTTGATTCCGAGGACCGGCACACCTTCCGGCGCCAGGAAGCGCAGCACCAGTACGTCGCTGCCGGCTACTGGCGCGGGGTTGAGACCGGTGATGGAGACTGGCATGCCGGCCGGAATCGCGCCTGCCCCTACCGACAGCGTGTTGGTAGGACCGGTGTTGCCGGCTTCATAACCTTGGATTGCCACGCTGAAATCCAGCGGACTGCCACTTCCCGTACCGGCAGCAAGGTTGTTCTTCAGCGCCGATGTCCCTTTGATGAAGTGCGCCTGGTCGTTGACGCAGCCCGTGTGGCCCGCCATGCGGATGTCGCGCTCAAGATAATCCAACGCGAACCGGCCGTTCTCCTGGGCGCGGGCCACGCCCTCGGACAGCCGTGACGCCGCATGGGAAGCAATGAATATCTGGGTAATCCCCAACATCAGGATCAAGCCGATCACCAGGGAGATCATCAGCTCGACCAGGGACAGACCAGTCTGGCGGGTACGGAACATGTGCGGCCCTTTCATAGCTGGGTCTGGATGGCGAAGGTGGTGGCGGCGTCCGGTGCGGTTCTGCTCCAACGTTCGTCCGCCCAGCTGATCGAGATGTTGGCGACACCGTTGTTCACGGTGACCGTGGCCGATGCGTTGTCGCCCAGCGCCTTCACCACCTGGCACTGCCAGCGCGTGATGTTCTGTTCGAGGGTCACAGCGCCGATGTCCCGTGCGCAGACGCCGGCCGCAGTTTTGCTGCCGGAGGCGAAGCTGGCATTGGCGTACCAGGCCGACTGGAACCGATTGCTCCGCATCTGCTCGGAGAGGTCATACGCGAGGTTGGTGGCCTGGGTGCGGTAATTCGCACTCTGCACGTAGCGTACGCTCATGGTCTGCAGCAGTGCGAACCCAAGCAGGCCGAAGGCGAGAACCACTACCGCCACCAGTACTTCCAACAGGCTGAAGCCGCGCTGGTGGCCGCGCGGTCGGTAGGGTTTTCGGATCACTGGCATGCTCCCTTGACGGCGGTGACCTGGCCAGAGGCATTGATGGTCAGCGTGCTCTGCAGCGGCTGGTTACCGCAGTTGGTTGGACGCAGCTTCACCGTCTGATCGGCCCCGGCACGACGACGGCCGCGCGCGTCAAATGCAATCGGCGCCGGCGGACCAGTTACGGTCAAGGCACTATTGAACGCCGTATACCGCAAGACCGTTTCGCTGCTGCTGAAAGCGCCGTCACCATCGCTGTCGCTGAACACCATCATCCCGGCCCCCCACTGACCATTGCAGGTCGTGCCATTGCTGCTGCCGCACACCACCCCACCCTGGTTGTTGCGGATCGCGTCGTTGCGCGCGAGGTTGACCATCCCGATCAGCTCGTTGTGGGCGGTCGCTACCCGGCTGGAGCGGATCAGGCTCTGGAAACTAGGAAACGCGATAGCGGCCACCACTCCGATCACCACCAGAGTGATCATCAGTTCGACCAGCGTGAAGCCCTTGGACAGGCGTGCAGACATGGGACGCTCCCCAGCGTGATGACAGGAACAATGGACGCCCTGCCGCCCAGCGGCAAGCGACAGCAGGACGAACGGTCGCCCGGAGGCGACGGGCGTCAAACCGTTGACACCCGTACGGTTGGGCGGGGATGGCGCGGGCTCCCGACCCGGCCACCCCGCTTTCTCAGGCCAGCACCCTGTAGCAGGGCTGGTACTCGCCCGAGATCTTCATCCGGCGCTGTTCGACGAAGGCACGCAGGAGTTCATCCAGGGCCTGCATCATGTCGGCGTCGCCATGGATCTCGAACGGACCGAACTGCTCGATCCGGCGCATGCCGTCTTCCTTCACGTTGCCGGCGACGATGCCGGAGAACGCGCGGCGCAGGTCGGCCGCCAGTGCATGCGGCGGGCGCCCGTGGTGCAGGTCCAGCGCCGCCATGGCCTCATGGGTCGGCACGAACGGCTGCTGGTACTCCCACGGGATCTCGATGGACCAGTTGAAGAAGAACGAATCCTTCTGCACCAGGCGGTGCTCGCGCACGCGCTTGATGCCGGCCGACATCTGCCGCGCCACCGCGACCGGGTCGCCGATGATGATCTGGTAGCGCTCGGCCGCGGCGTCGCCCAGGGTCAGGCGGATGAAGCGGTCGATCTGCTCGAAGTACGGCGCGGCTACGGTCGGGCCGGTCAGGATCAGCGGGAACGGCAGGTCCTTGTTCTCTTCGCGCAGCAGGATGCCGAGCAGGTACAGGATCTCTTCGGCGGTACCCACGCCGCCGGCGAACACGATGATGCCGTGGCCGATGCGCACGAACGCTTCGAGACGCTTCTCGATGTCCGGCATGATCACCAGGTGGTTCACGATCGGGTTCGGCGATTCGGCGGCGATGATGCCCGGCTCGGTCAGGCCGATGTAGCGCGTGGTGTGCTTGCGCTGCTTGGCATGGGCAATGGTGGCGCCCTTCATCGGGCCCTTCATCGCGCCCGGGCCGCAGCCGGTGCAGATGTCCAGGCCGCGCAGGCCCAGCTCGTAGCCGACCTGCTTGGTGTACAGGTACTCATCGCGGCCGATCGAATGGCCGCCCCAGCACACCACCAGGTTCGGGTCGCCCGGGTTGAGGATGCGCGCGTTGCGCAGCAGCCCGAACACCGCGTTGGTGATGCCTTCCGACGACTCCAGCTCGGCCGCGTAGGCCGGGCCCATTTCGATGGCCATGTAGGCCAGGTCGCGCACGACCGCGAACAGCAGCTCGGCCACGCCGCGGATGATCTCGCCGTCCACGAACGCCATCGCCGGTGCATTGACCAGGTCGATGCGCACGCCGCGGTCCTGCTGGGCGACCTGGATGTCGAAATCGGGGTACAGATCGCGCGCGGCGCGCGGATCATCGGAGGCACTGCCACTGGTCAGCACGGCCAGCGCGCAGCGGCGCAGCAGCTCGTGCATGCCACCGCCGGATGCATCGCGCAGGCGCGCCACTTCCGCGCGCGACAGCACATCCAGCCCACCGCGCGGGTAGATCCGCGCGTCCTGCACCGGCAGCGTGCGCGCCGGCTTTTCGGTGATCGTCATTTCCATTCTTTTCGCTTCCTCAAGGTTGCCGACTGTACCGCTGCCCCCTTAAAAAGCAAAACGGCCGGGAGACCCGACCGTTGGATGCGTTTCGACCCCGGCGACGCCTCGGGGGCTGCCGTACGTGCGCGATTTTCGCGCAACCGGACGAGCATACGCTCATCCGCCAACGCAGACAAGCGCCCTCGCCTTCCTCGATACCGCACACAGCAGAACGGCCGGGCTTCCCCGGCCGTTCTGTTTTCCTTGCCACTAGCTCAGTTCATCAGAACTGGTAGCGGAAGCCCAGCTGCACCGACCACTGCGAGACACCGACGTCGAAGCCGTCCGCGTCATTGTTGGCCACCGCCGGCTCGTCCGCGCCGCGGAAGTTGTACACGTACTTGCCGTCCTTGATGCCCTGCAGGGTGGCCACACGCGCATCGGCGAAGAAGCCGTAGTCGTAGATGTTGCCCCAGTCCTTGTTGATCATGTTGCCGATGTTCTGGACGTCCAGCCAGATCTCCGACTTGTGACCCTTCATGAAGCCCGGCAGTTCCTGGCTGATGCGCAGGTCGAAGGTGTTGATCCAGCCGGTACGGAACTGGTTGGCCGGGGCCGCCTGGCCGGCGTACTTGGCCAGCTGCGGGTTGTTCTTCAGCCACTCGAAGAACGAGGCCTCCATGGCCGGATCGGCAGTGAACTGGCCACTCTGGGTCAGGTTGCCGAACAGCACGTCGCCCGGGCCGGTCGGCACGTAGAACAGGTCGTTCGCGGTGCGGCTGTCGCCGTTGGCGTCGTTCACGTAGACGTAGCTGTACGGACGGCCGCTGCGGCCTTCGTAGACCAGGCCGATGCGGGTTTCGTAGTCACCGAAGAACTTGTGCTTCCAGTTCAGCGCACCCGACAGGCGGTCGCGGATCTGGTAGCGCGAGGTGTTCTCGATTTCGTCGTTGGCGTTGAAGGCGTACTGGTAGCCCCAGCCCGAGCTGGCGGTGGAGCTGGTCAGCGTGCCGACTTCGGTGGCATCGGTGTAGGTGTAGCCGATATTCCACGACCAGTCACTGGCGGCATCCCACGGCTTGGCCAGCGAGACGGTGAACTGCGAGGTGCGGCCCTTGTCGGTGTTGGCGATTTCGTACACCGAGTCGTAGGCCTGGTTGCGGCCTGCGCGTGCGTTGCCGGTCGCCCAGGCATTGCCGGTGCTGCCGCGGGAGTAATACATGTCACGGCCGTCCGGACCCTGATACTGCACCGGACCCAGGTTCAGGTTCTTGTAGTACAGGGCGTCCTTGACCTTGGTGACCAGCAACTCGGCCGAGGCCACGATGCCGTACCACGGGGTTTCGTGGTCGAAGGCCAGGTTGGCCTTGTACACCGACGGCATGTTGAAGTCGCTGCCGACGAAGTTGACGTTCTGGCGGTTCGAGCCCGGCGTGGTCGGGACCGGCTGGCTGTCCTTGCTCGGGTTGAACGGCAGCGCCGGGTTGTAGCCGCTGGTGTAGGCGTAGACCGAATTATTGAAGCCGGTCGCCGAGTAGCTGTTGCTCAGCCACACCTGCGGGGCGTCACCCTGGAACAGGCCCACGCCGCCGCGCAGCTGGGTCTGGCGATCGGTGTCGAAGGTGTAGTTGAAGCCGACGCGCGGCTGGATCAGGAACTTGTTGCTCAGCACTTCGCTGTTGTCCAGGCCGAAGAACTGCGACGCTGCGGCGTTGTAAGCCGGGGCCGGGCTGGTGTCGGCGCGATCGGCACGCACGCCCATGGTCAGGGTCAGGTTGTTGTTGACGTACCAGGTGTCCTGCACGAACAGGGCAAGGTTGCTGAACTTGTAGTCCGCCGGAATCGAGCCCGGGGTGCGTTCCGGATTGTAGTTGTAGCTGCTCCAGCGGCCGGCAGCGAAGTTGTCCAGGCCGTAGAAGGTGTACGCGCCCCACGAGGTGGCGCCGAAGTAGTTGTAGATGTCGTTGGTGTCGTACGACGCACCGAACTTGACGTCGTGGTCACCCAGGGTCCAGGTAGCGGCGGCGTAGTAGTTCCACGCCTTGGTCTCCAGGATGTTGTCCTGCGAGTTGACTTCGGTACCGAGGTACAGCGAGTCG
Source organism: Stenotrophomonas sp. SrG (assembly GCF_050031795.1). Taxonomy (NCBI): domain Bacteria; kingdom Pseudomonadati; phylum Pseudomonadota; class Gammaproteobacteria; order Lysobacterales; family Lysobacteraceae; genus Stenotrophomonas; species Stenotrophomonas sp. SrG. The sequence continues at coordinate 56,925 of NZ_JBNBBE010000015.1, read as the reverse complement.
CCGGACGGCGATGCCTCGGAGCCGCCGAAGAAGATTCGGATGCTGGGCGCGTCGGTGGACACATTACGGATCGCCGAGTACTCGCGGTACGAAGCCTTCAGCTCGGTCGAGAAGTTCGGGGACCAGTCGCTGAACAGCTGGGCGACGTAGCTCTCGTTGGTCTTGTCGTGCTGGTACCAGTACGAGCTCAGCGAGGCCGAGCTGGTGGTCATGCCGTTGATGCGCAGCTTGCTCTGGTCGATCTTGCTGTAACGGATGTTGGCACGGTGGTTGTCGCTGATGTTCCAGTCCAGCTTCAGCGCGTACTCTTCCATCTCCGTATCGCCATTGCTTTCCAGGCCACCGGCGGCAATGCCGTAGCCTTCAGCAATCTGCTGCGCACGGGTCACGTCGGCCAGGGTGAACTGCGGGTTGGCCTTGCCCAGCGCGGTGCCGCTCAGGTCGGCGCCCGGGGCGGCCTGCTTGAACTTTTCGTAGTTGGCGAAGAAGAACAGCTTGTCCTTCACGATCGGGCCGCCCACGGTCATGCCGTAGGTTTCTTCCTTGGTGAAGCCGTTGAACTTCTGGCCTTCCGGGTTGTCGCCGAACCAGTCGCCGTCACGGTAGGTGCCGTAGACCGAGCCGTGGAAATCGTTGGTACCCGACTTGGTCACCGCGTTGACGGTGGCACCGGCGGCGGCAGCGATGCTGACGTCGTAGTTGGACAGGTTGATGTCCAGTGCTTCGATGGCTTCCATCGCGACCGGCTGGCGACGGGTCGGCATGTTGTTGCCTTCCAGGCCGAAGGTGTCGCTGGCGGACACGCCGTCGATGTTGATCGAGTTGAAGCGCGGGTTCTGGCCACCGGCCGAGATCGAGCCCGAGGCGCGGTCGATGAAGGTCACGCGCGGGTCAAGACGCATCAGGTCCTGGATGTTGCCGCCGATCGACGGGGCCGTCTCGATCTGCTGCTGGCTGATGTTGGTGCCCGAGCCCATCTTGGTCGAGCTGAACACTTCCGAGCCACCGGCCACGGCCACGACCTGCACGGCGTCCAGGTTGGTCGCCGCAACGTCGCCGGTCAGGGCAGCGTTGACGGTACCGGTCTGGTTCACGCCCAGGTACACGCCTTCTTCGGTCTTGGTGCCTTCACCGGGCTTGTTGATGGTGATGGTGTACGGACCACCCACGCGCAGGCCGCGCGCGTTGTATCGACCCGCAGCATCGGTCGTGGCGCGGCTGACCGTGCCCGACTCGGTGTGCGTGATGGTGACTTCGGCGCCAGCAACAGGCTGGCCAGCGGCAGACGTTACCTGGCCGCCGACACCGGCAGAGGTGCTCTGGGCGAAGGCGGGGGCGGCAGCAAGTACTGCCATGAGGCCAAGGGTGAGCTTGGACATCCGGAGACAGCGTGGGTCGATCATTGGGAGTAGCCTCGATGCGAGTTGGCGATGGCGGAAAAAAAAGCGCGCCCAAGCAGCCATTCAGCGGCTGTCTGGACTTTTATCTGGGTTCCCTTGCCGCAGGCTGGTTTCAGCCGCAACGGTTAACACTAGATTAACACGATAAGCCCGCTATATGACCGTTTGGCGACAAAACACACGCCATCACAACGCGATCGTGACGCGCTCTTCACATTTGGCTGAACAGGGTGCTCCGCCGGGCGTTCTTTCGTGTTCAGGTTCGAGGGAGCGAATTCTTGCGTAACCGCTTCCAAGGAAGGGTAAGTCGCGGCTGTTTCCAGCCCGTTACGCCAGGTCCAGCACCGTGCCGCGGTGGGCGATGCCCTGGGCCGAGAGCAGTTCGACGGCCGCCGCAGCGCAGGCCACCGGGTCGCGGGCCATGCCGTCTTCGTCGATCGAGTAGGCACGGGCGCGCAGCGCGGTGCGCATCGGGCCGGGCTGCAGGCCGCTGACCCGCACCGGGCTGTTGGCCAGCTCGTCGTGCAGCGCGGTGATCAGGCCGCGCAACCCGTGCTGGGCGGCGCCATAGCCGCCCCAGTAGGCCCGCCCTACCCGGGCCGGATCGTCCACGGTGAACACCAGCGCGGCATCGTCGCGCTGGCGCAGCAGCGGCAGGCAGGCCTGGGCCAGCCAAGCCGGGGCGGTCAGGTTGACGTGCACCGCCCGCGCGAACGCGGCCGGGTCGGCGTGTTCGAACGGGGTCAGGCCGGCAAAGTCGGCGGCACAGTACAGCACGCCATCAAGCCGGCCGAGCTCGGACTGCAACCGCTCGGCCAGGGTGGCGTAGTCGTCCGGGGTGGCCCCTTCCAGGTCCAGCGGGTACAGCAGCGGCTCGGGGCCGACCGCTTCCACCGCCGTGTAGACCCGGTCCAGCCGGCGCGGCTTGCGCCCCAGCAGGACCACGGTGGCACCCGCGGCGGCACAGGCAATGGCGGCGGCACTGCCGAGACCCCCACCCGCACCGGCCACCAGGATGACGCGATCGGCCAACGATGCGGTCCCGACCGCAACGGACGGGACCGAACTCACGGTTGCGACGCCTCTTCGACGATCCGCTTGAGTTCGCCGGATTCGAACAGCTCCTGGATGATGTCGCAGCCGCCGATCAGCTCGCCGTTGATGAACAGCTGCGGGAACGTCGGCAGGTTGGAGAAGCGCGCCAAGTTGGCCCGGACCTCGGGCAATTCCAGCACGTTGACGGTGCGCAGCGACACGGCACCGGCGGCCATCAGGGCCTGCACGGCGCGGCTGGAGAAGCCGCACATGGGGTACTGCGGAGTGCCCTTCATGAACAACACGAGGGGGTACTTGTCCACTTCGGCCTGGATCTCTTGCATTACCGCCACCACGACTCTCCCTGCGCCACGGGACACCCGACCTCGCCGGTCGGATAGACTTCCCAGACGGTCATTGTAATCCTACTGGCCCTGCCTCCGGCGCCCCGTCTCCAGCCTGCAGCGACCCATGCCCCTCGAATTGCCCCGCCTGCCCTACGACCGCACCGCCCTGCAGCCGCATCTGTCGGCTACCACCCTGGACCTGCACCATGGCCAGCATCACCGGGGTTACGTGGATGCGGTAAATGCACGCATCGAGGGCACTGAACTGGCCGAGCTGCCGCTGGAAGAGATTGTGCGGCAGAGCCAGGGCAGCCTGTTCGACGCGGCCGCCCAGGCCTGGAACCACGCGTTCTATTGGCAGTGCCTGCACCCGCGCGGCGGTGGCGAACCGCAGGGGCGGCTGGGCGAACTGATCAGCCGCCATTTTGGCGACGCGAAGCGGTTGCGCGAGGAATTCGACCGGGTCGCGCTGGGCGTGTTCGGCGCCGGCTGGGTGTGGCTGGTGCAGCACCCGAATGGTGCGCTGGCGATCCAGGCTACCCGTAACGCCGGCACCCCGCTGACCGGCCAGAGCACCCCGCTGCTGGCCTGCGATGTGTGGGAACACGCGTATTACACCGACTACCAGAACGAACGCGGCCGATACCTGGACGCGTTCTGGAAAATCGTCAACTGGGATTTCGTGGCCACGCAGTTGCGCGATTGACGCGCGTACCGACCAACGGTCGGTACCTACCGGATCTGCTTCGCCCGGTAGGTCACGACCGTTGGTCGTGACCGCGCTTCATCAATCGCGCAGGGCGGCGACGGCAGGGGCCACCTGATCCGGACGACCCAGCTGCTGCCCCACTGCCTCAAGCGCAGCCGCCAACGCTCCGGCCTCATCCTCACGCAACGTGGCATGCCCGACTTTGCGGCCGTCGCGCGGCTCCTTCCCGTAGTCGTGCCAGTGCCCGCCAGGCTGTGCCAGCACGGCATCCGCATCGGGCATTTCACCCAGCCAGTTGAGCATGCAGGCATGGCCCAGCATGCGGGTGTCGCCCAGCGGCAACCCCACCACGGCACGGAGGTGGTTCTCGAACTGCGAGGTTTCGCTGCCTTCGATGGTCCAGTGCCCGGAGTTGTGCACGCGCGGCGCCATCTCGTTGGCCAGCAGCTCCTCGCCGCGACAGAACAGCTCCAGCGCGAACACCCCCACATAATCCAGCCGTTCGGCCAGCGTCTGCGCATAGCCGATGGCGGCGTCGTGCTGCGCAGGTGTCAGTTGCGCCGGGGCCAGGCTGGCCGACAGCACGCCATCCACATGCCAGTTGCCGGTGACCGGCCAGGCACGGAACTCGCCATCCTGGCCGCGCACGGCGACCACGCTGACTTCGCGCTCGAAGGCGACGAAGCCCTCCAGGATCAGGCCGGTGCGGGCCACCTGGCCGCCCAACGCATCCCACGCCGCATCGATGTCGTCCGCACTGCGCAGGCGGAACTGGCCCTTGCCGTCGTAACCGAAGCGGCGGGTCTTGAGGATGCACGGCAGGCCGAACTCGGCCACCCGTGTGGCCAGTTCGTCGCGGCTGCCGATGTCGGCGAACGCCGGCAGTGGAATGCCGAGCTCACGGAAAAGGGTCTTTTCGCTCAGGCGGTCCTGCGCCACGGCCAGCGCGTCGGGGTTGGGATACACCGGCACTCGTCCGGCCAGGAACTGCGCGCTGCGGGCGGGCACGTTCTCGAAGTCGAAGGTCACCACGTCCACCCGTTCGGCGAACGCGGCCAGGGCGGCCTCGTCCTCGAACGCGGCCACCTGGAGTGGCGCCAGCTGCCCGCCACAGGCGTCCGCGGCCGGGTCGAACAGTTCAAAGCGCAGCCCCATCGGCGCGCCGGCCAGGACCATCATGCGGGCCAGCTGGCCGCCGCCCAGGATGCCAACGGTCACCGTGGTCATTGACGCGGATCGTCGTGGGCCATGACGTCTTCGGTCTGGCGGGAACGGAAACCCTCCAGCGCCTGGCCGATGGCCGGCTGCTCCGGCGCCAGCATGGCGGCGGCAAACAGCGCGGCGTTGGAGGCGCCGGCATTGCCGATGGCGAAGGTGGCCACCGGGATGCCGGCCGGCATCTGCACGATCGACAGCAGCGAATCCATGCCGTTCAGGGCCTTGGACTGCACCGGCACGCCCAGCACCGGCACCGCGGTCTTGGCCGCGATCATGCCCGGCAGGTGCGCGGCGCCGCCGGCACCGGCAATGATGGCGCGCAGCCCGCGCGGGCCCGCCTGTTCGGCGTAGGTGAACAGCACGTCGGGCGTACGGTGCGCCGACACGACTTTCACTTCGTAGGGAACACCGAGCGCGTCCAGCTTCTGCGCCGCGTGCTGCATGGTCTCCCAGTCGGAGCGGGAACCCATGACGATGCCGACGAGCGGCGCGGATTGGTTGGGGGTCATTGGCCGTCACCTGCCTTAAAGACGTATTCTAGCCGCCTTCCACGCAAGACGAAGAACCCATGGATCGCAAAGTCATCGACCTCCTGTGCGCGCCCCGCACCGCCCAGCGCCTGTCCCTGCTGGATTCCAAGGGCCTGGACGCGCTCAACCGGGCCATTGGCGCCGGCACGGTGACCAACCTCGAGGGCACCCCGCTGGTCCAACCCGTGCGCGAAGCGCTGCTGACCCACGACCGCAAGCAGATTTTCCGCGTCAACGATGGCATTCCCGTGCTGCTGCCGGAAGAAGCCATCGATACCGCCCAGATTGCCGATTTTCCCAAGTAATGAGCCTGAGCGTGCTGACGCCTCCTGACCCCGGCCAGGTGCAGGCCGATGTCGCCCGCGCCCTGGCCGAGGACATCGGCCCGGGTGATGTGACTGCCGCCCTGCTCCCGGACCGCCCCGACAGCGCCTACCTGCTGTGCAAGCAGGATGCGGTGATCGCAGGCCGGCCGTGGTTCGATGCCACCCACCAGGCCTTGGACCCGCAGGTCCGGATCGAGTGGCGGGTGGCCGAAGGCGATGCGGTGCCCGCCGGCACCGTGCTGGCGATCCTGCACGGGCGCAACCGCAGCCTGGTGAGCGCCGAACGCACCTCGTTGAATTTCCTGCAGACGCTGTCGGGCACCGCCACTACTACCGCACGCTACGTCGCGGCGGTGACCGGGACCGGCACGCGCATCCTGGACACCCGCAAAACCCTGCCCGGCCTGCGCGCGGCGCAGAAGTACGCGGTGCGTTGCGGTGGCGGCGACAACCATCGCCAGGGCCTGTACGACACGGTGATGCTCAAGGAAAACCACATCCGCGCCGCCGGTTCGCTGACCGCTGCGGTCAATGCCGCACGGGCGCAGTGGCCACAGCTGCCGCTGGTGGTGGAAGTGGAAGACCTGGCGCAGCTGCGCGAAGCGCTGGCGGTGGGGTGCGACCGGATCCTGATCGATGACTTCGACGCGGCCAGCCGCCGTGAAGCGGTGCGGATCGCCGCCGGACGCATCCCGCTGGAGGTTTCCGGCAGCGTGGACCTGGCCGGGCTGCGCGCAATTGCCGAGGACGGCGTCGATTGCATCTCGATTGGTGGGCTGACCAAGCATGTGCAGGCGATTGATCTGTCGTTGAAGCTCGGCGATCCGCCCTGATCGGGTACCGACCAACGGTCGGTACCTACCGGGGCATGCGTACCGACCAACGGTCGGTACCTACCGTGGCATGCGTACCGACCAACGGTCGGTACCTGCCGGCGACACCGGTGGCGCAGCGCTGCCTTCACGGGCTTCCCCTGCCGGCTCTGCGACGCTTCCCGTGCCCCCACCCGGAGAGCGCGGATGCGCCCGCTGCCCCTGCTTGCCTGCCTGACCCCCCTGCTCCTGCTGCTTCCCGGCGCTGCCGCCGCTGCCGAGGTCTGCGACATCCCGCCGCGCTATGGTCTGAGCCCGCTGGCGGCGAGCATCGTGCGGACCGCCTGCAACGAGCACCGACTGTGGTACCGCCCCTTCATCGATGGTGAAGGCCGTGCGCGCAACCTTGGCGTCAGCGAGGCCGAACGGGAATACCTGGCCGACGACGGTATGCCCGCGTGGCAGCGCGTGGTCGGCTACTGGCGCGACAGCGGCACGCTGGGACCGATGGGCAGCCAGCCTGGCGCCACCAGCTGCATGGAGCCGTTCGGTTCGCGCTACACCGACAGCGACTGTCGTGCGTTCCTGATCGACAACCCGTGGTCGGCCGCCTTCATCTCCTGGGTGATGAGCCGCGCCGGAGTGCCCGGCTTCACCCGCTCGCCGCGCCACATCGACTACATCCGCGCCGCTTACCAGAACACCGGTCCGTACCGGATGGCGGATCCAGCGCAGGAAAAGCCCGCGCCCGGCGACCTGTTGTGTTACCTGCGTGGCCGCAACGAATCATTGAGTTACGCCGGGCTGGTGCAACAGCTCAGCGGCGGTACGGTGGCGAACTGGAAATCCCACTGCGAGGTGGTGATCGCAGCGAACATGGGCGGCGACCACACGCTGTACCTGATCGGCGGCAATGTGATGAACACGGTGGCAATGCGCAAGCTGTCGCTGGATCGCAGCGGCCGCATCCAGCTGCCGCCGGCTCCCTCCAGCGATCCCTACGACATGGGCTGTACCCCCGGACGCGAAGACGAGTGCAACTTCAACCGGCAGGACTGGGCGGCGCTGCTCAAGCTGGAAGCGACCTCGCCGATGGGGTCGACGCCCAGCTATCCGCCATCATCATCGCCCGCGCCGGCCACCGGCCCGCTGCCGGCACCCGCCCAGCCA
>NZ_JBNBBE010000015.1:0-49239 GCF_050031795.1 Stenotrophomonas sp. SrG | reverse complement strand
TTCTTATCCTGTTGATGATTGCCGGCGCGTTCGCCTACGCCTTCTGGAACTCCTCGCGCGCCGCGGCCGAACGCGCCATCGAACTGGGCCGCAACGCCTGCCGCGCCGCCGACGTGCAGTGGCTGGACCAGGCCGTGCATGCCAGTGGCATCCGCGTCTGCCGCAAGGACAACGGCTGGCTGGGCTGGGAGCGCACCTACCGCTTCGAGTACTCACACGACGGCATCGACCGCCATACCGGGCGGATGGTGCTGCGCGGCGATGAACTGGTGGCCTTCGTCGGGCCCTCGGCCGCGCGCATCAGCGAAATCCGGCGCGGCGTGGACACCACCGGCGCCGAGGATGTGTAGCAACGAAATCGCCGCCCGAGGGCGGCGATTTCTTACTTGACCACCCGAAGGTGCGGGCGACCGCTCGGCTTGGGCGGGGTGTCATCCGGGGTCGGTGTGTCATCCGGCGGCAGGGTATCGTCCGGGCTCGGCTCGTGGCCGGGAATATCATCCGGCAGTGCCATGCCCTGCCCGGTTTCGCGGGCGTAGACGGCCAGCACGGCCGAGATCGGCACCTGCACCGGGTAGCTGGTGCCCGAGAAGCGGGCCGAGAAGCTCACGCTCTCGTTGTCGATGTGCAGCCGCACCACCGCGCGCTCGGCGATGTTGAGGACCACGCGACCGTCCTTCACCGCACTCTGCGGCACCTGTACGCCAGGCATGCCAGCGTCGACCAGGATATGCGGGGTCAGGTCGTTGTCGTTGATCCAGTCCACCAGCGCCCGCAACAGGTAGGGGCGATGGCTGGTCATGCGGAAAGTGTCTTCAGTCATTGTGGGGTGCCGCGGAAATGTGACAAGTGTACGCGCCCACCCGTGCAGCGGTCAGCATGCACGTCCCCCGGCGTAAAGCGCCGATGCAGCGAACCGCCGATCAGGCCGGCAGGTCGCGCAGCTTCTTTTCCTGGTCGGTCAGGCTGCGGATGAAGCCCGGGTGGCGGAAAATGCGGTTGCCGTAATCCTCGATGGACTTGCCATCCTTGGGCAACGGCACGTCCAGCGACTGCAGGCGCCAGATGATCGGCGCCATGGCGCAATCGGCCAGGCTCATTTCCGGGTTGAGGAAGAACTTGCTGGCCTTGAACAGCGGCACCGCGCTGGTCAGCAGTTCCTTCAACCGCTTGCGCCCCGCCTCGGCCTGGGTCTTGTTGCCGAGCTGGATCGCCTGCACCTGCGGTACCCAGTCGTGTTCGATGCGCAGCATCGCCAGCCGGATCCGCGCACGCGAGAGCGGGTCCACCGGCATCAGCGGCGGGTGCGGGTAGCGTTCGTCCAGGTATTCGCTGACCACCGAAGCCGCGTACAGCACCAGCTCGCGCTCTACCAGCGTGGGCACCGAGTGGTACGGATTGAGGTCGATCAGATCCTCGGGCGGGTTCTGCGGGTCGACGGGCACGAAATCGTAGGTAACGCCTTTGGCGGCCAGCACCAGGCGCACGCGATGGCACAGCACGTCGTCGTTCGAGGAAAACAGCGTCAGGGTGTTCCGCATGCGTACGCTCGCCGCCATCAAAGGCTCTCCAGCGATCGGTATCCGCCGGTCGCATCGGCGCTGTCGGCCCATTGCCGACAGTCGTCACAGTACCCGAGTGTGCAACTGCCCATCACAAAAGCCAATAGGCCGATCGACTTACGCCGTATCGATCAATGCACGTCCTTCCAGTACTCCTTCTTCAGCAGGTAGGCCAGGAAGGTCAGCAGTGCCAGGAACAGGATCACCCACACGCCCAGCTTCTGCCGCTTCAGCGCCGCGGGTTCACCCGCGTACTCCAGGAAGTTGGTGATGTCCCGCACCGCCTGGTCGTACTGCCCCGGGTCGACGTTACCGGGTTGTGCCAGCGTGAGCCCGGTCACCGGCGCGTCCGCACCCGGCGCTTCCGGCTTGCCGTGCACGGCGTGCTGCAGGCCCTGCATTTCCCACAGCGGGTTGGGCATGGAGGCGTTGGGGAACAGCGCGTTGTTCCAGCCCAGCGGGCGGCTGGGATCCAGGTAGAACGACTTCAGGTAGGTATAGACCCAGTCGCTGCCACGCACCCGTGAGATCAGGCTGAGGTCCGGCGGCATCTTGCCGAACCACTTCTCGGCTTCCGCCTTGGGCATCGTCACCGGCACCGGCTCGCCGATCGGCACGCCGGTGAAGTTGAGGTTGTTCATCACCTCTTCTTCGGACAGGCCCAGGTCCTGCGCCATCCGCGAATAGCGCAGGTACTTCAGCGCATGGCAGCCGGAGCAGTAGTTCATGTAGAGCTGCGCGCCGCGCTGCAGCGACGCACGGTCGCCCAGGTCGTTGCCGGCCTGCAGGGTCTTGCCGCCTTCGGCGGCGCCGGACACGGTGCTGGCCAGCAACAGGGCGGCCGCGCAGGCCAGCCGGACAATCCAGTGGTCAGTCATGCGTGGTCACCCGGTCCGGTACCGGCAAGGTCCTGTCCAGCTTGGTCCATAGCGGCATGGTGATGAAGAAGGCGAAGTAGAGGAAGGTCAGCACGCGGCCGACATAGGTTTCATGCGCATCGGTACCGGGCCCGGAACCGATCACGCCCAGCCAGATGAAGCAGACCGCGAACACGCCGAGCAGCGCGCGCGACAACCAGCCGCGGTAGCGGTAGGACTTTACCCGCGCCTTGTCCAGCCACGGCACCAGGAACAGGATGGCGATCGCCGAGAACATCACGATCACGCCGCCGAGCTTGTTGGGCACCACGCGCAACATCGCGTAGTACGGCGTGTAGTACCACACCGGTTTGATGTGCTCGGGCGTGACCAGGCGGTTGGCCTCGGTGAAGTTGTCGTGCTCCAGGAACAGGCCGCCAAAGCCTGGCGCGAAGAAGATGATGAAAGCCGCGATGATCAGCAGGAAGCCGGCGCCCACCCCGTCCTTGAGCGTGTAGTACGGGTGGAACGGAATGCCGTCGGTGGGCGCGGTGGCCGACCAGCGGTTGCCCTTGGGCCCCTTCTTGATCTCCACGCCGTCGGGGTTGTTCGACCCCACTTCATGCAGTGCGCCCAGGTGCAGCACCACCAGCAACAGCAGCACCAGCGGCAGGGCGATCACGTGCAGGGCGAAGAACCGGTTGAGGGTGGCATCACTGGGCAGGTAATCGCCCATGATCCATTCGGTCAGCCCGTTGCCGATCACCGGAATGGCGCCGAACAGCGAGATGATCACCTTTGCGCCCCAGAACGACATCTGGCCCCACGGCAGCACGTAGCCCATGAAGGCTTCGGCCATCAGCACCAGGTAGATCAGCATGCCCAGGATCCACACCAGCTCGCGCGGCTTCTGGTAACTGCCGTACATGAGGCCGCGGAACATGTGCAGGTAGACCACGATGAAGAACAGCGAGGCCCCGGTGGAGTGCATGTAGCGGATCAGCCAGCCCCACTCCACGTCCCGCATGATGTATTCGACGGAGTTGAACGCTTCCAGCGCACTGGTCTTGTAGTGCATCGTGAGGAAGATGCCGGTCACGATCTGGTTGACCAGGATCAGCAGCGCCAGCGAACCGAAGTAGTACCAGATATTGAAGTTCTTCGGCGCGTAGTACTCGCTCACATGCTTGCGGTACACCGGCATCAGCCCGGGCGCGCGTGCGTTGACCCAGTCAGCGACGCCGGTGGCGGTACGGGAAAGGATGTTGGCCATGATCAGGCTGCCCCCTGCGGATCGACGCCGATGATGATGGTGGCGTCGTCCTGGTAATGGTGCGGCGGCACCAGCAGGTTGATCGGCGCCGGGACGCCATCGAAGACGCGGCCGGACATGTCGAACCGGGATTTGTGGCAGGGACAGAAGTAGCCGCCCTTCCATTCCGGATCGAACGGCTCGGGGCGGATCTCGGCCACCATTTCCGGCGAACAGCCCAGGTGGGTGCACAGCCCGACCAGCACCGAGACCTCGGCCTTGATCGCGCGGAATTCGGGGTTCTGCTTGAGCACGTAGTCCGGCTGCTGGTCCTTGTTCTCCGACGCAGGATCCTTCAGCCGCCCATCCAGCCCGTGCAGGGCGTCAAGGATGGCCTTGGACCGTTTGACGATCCAGATCGGCTGTCCACGCCACTCCATGACCAGTCGCTGGCCTTCCTGCAGGGCGCTGATGTCGGCAAGCACAGGGGCACCGGCCAGTTTGGCGCGGGCGCTGGGATTCCAGGACTTGATGAACGGAACTGCGGCGAAACCGACGCCGACTGCTCCCACCACTGCGGTGGTTGCGGAAAGAAATCGTCGACGTCCAGTGTTGACTGGATCGTTTACCCCATCGTTGGCCATCCGGCACTCCGATATTGATTTAGGTAGCTTGAGGCTGCCAGTAGACCGGTGGGGGCCAGTCCACAATGAATCCTGATCGACTATAGCGGAACCTGACTCGGCGACACAATGGTGGTCGCACCACGAGGGCCGGCCAACGGCCGGCGCTGCCAGGGAAGCGCCCACATCTGCAGTGCCGGGCGTTGGCCGGCCTTCGCGATGCGATCGAAAGCGGACGGGGATTACTGCGTGGAGGCGGTGGCGCCGCGGTAGCGGTCGGCGAGCAGGGCGACGCGCTTCACGTAGTACTGCGTCTCGCTGTAAGGCGGCACGCCACCGTGGCGGTCGACCGCGCCTTCGCCCGCGTTGTAGCCCGCTGCGGCGAGGGTCAGATTGCCGTTGAAGCGCTTGAGCAGCCACGACAGGTACTGCACGCCGCCGCGGATGTTCTGCGCCGCATCATAGGAATCAGTGACACCGAAGCGGCGCGCGGTGGGCGGCATCAGCTGCATCAGGCCCTGTGCGCCGGCGCGGCTGAGCGCGGTCGGGTTGTAAGCCGATTCGGCGTGGATGATGGCGCGGACGACCGCCTCCTCCACCCCGAACTCGCGCGCGGCTGACGCGATCTCTGCCTGGAAGGCGGTGGTGTTGAGGCGGACCGAACCGAAGTTCACGCCCGGACTGGCACCGCAGGCATAACAGCGCTCGATGAAGCTGTAATGGATGGTGCGGACCTGGCCCAGGCTGGCCATCTGCGCGGGCCGGCGGCTGGTGTAATGCCGCACGCCATCCTTCATGTACGAGTAGACCTGCCCGTTGACCACGCGCTGCGCCTTGCCGGTGCGGGCCGCCGGCGCCGGCGCGGCAGTAAGCACGGTGGCGGCCTGGGCGGGTGCCGGGGTCGGGGCCAGCGCGGTGCCGGACGCGGCACCGTCCTGGACCGGCGCAGCGGTTGCCACGACCGCAGGGGCGGGCACAGAGGCTGGAGACGGTGGCGGAATGTAACGGCGCGGGGCGCTGCGGTCGGGACGGTAGTTGCTGACCACGCTGCAGCTGGTGCCGGCAACGCGTTTGCTGACATAGCTGGGAACGCCGTCCGCGCCAACACACTTGTACAGGGTGCCCGCACTGGCCGGCACAGCGGTCAGCGCAGCCAAGGCCAGCGCAGCGATCCCCAAGATCCCCTTCATGGGGCGGAGTGTCCCCGTTTCGCGCGCCGTTGCCAAGCCCCGCAGCCACGCAGGGCGTGGCTCTACCGGGCGCCCGGGGTACAATGGACGGCTACCCGGCAGCCCTCCCCGGCTGCCTGCCCGCCCACCCGACTGGAATAAGCGCCATGACCGGGACGCCAGCTTCGACCCTGCCGACCTCGGCCGGCACCGCCGTGCCTGCCATCGATTCGCCCCGCCCCGACCTGCTGCCCCTGCCCGGTTCCCGGCCGCAGGTGACCGGCCCCGTGCGCGGCAAGCTGTACATCAAGACCCACGGTTGCCAGATGAACGAGTACGACTCGACCAAAATGGCCGACGTACTTGCCGCCGAAGAAGGCCTGGAGCTGACCGACGACCCGGCCGAAGCCGACGTGCTGCTGATGAACACCTGCTCGATCCGCGAGAAAGCGCAGGAGAAGGTGTTCAGCCAGCTGGGCTATTGGAAGGCGCTGAAGAACAACGGCCGAGGCGTCATCATCGGCGTGGGCGGTTGCGTGGCCTCCCAGGAAGGCGAAGCGATCATCAAGCGCGCCCCGCATGTGGACCTGGTGTTCGGCCCGCAGACCCTGCACCGCCTGCCCGAGCTGATCCGCCAGCGGCGCGAATCGGGCAAATCGCAGGTGGACATCAGCTTCCCCGAGATCGAGAAGTTCGACCGCCTGCCCGAGCCGCGGGCCGAAGGCGGTTCGGCGTTCGTGTCGATCATGGAAGGCTGCTCCAAGTACTGTTCGTTCTGCGTGGTGCCCTACACCCGTGGCACCGAGGTCAGCCGCCCGTTCGAGGACGTGGTGGTGGAAGTGGCGCAGCTGGCCGCGCAGGGCGTGCGCGAGATCAACCTGCTGGGCCAGAACGTCAATGCCTACCGCGGTCCCTATGGGGACGGCGAGTTTGCCGACCTCGGCCTGCTGATCCGCACCATCGCCGAGATCGACGGGGTGGACCGCATCCGCTTCACCACCTCGCACCCGCTGGAGTTCAGCGATTCGCTGGTGGATGCTTACCGCGACGTGCCGCAGCTGGCCAATTTCCTGCACCTGCCGGTGCAGGCTGGCAGCGACCGCGTGCTGTCGGCGATGAAGCGCGGCTACACCGCGCTCGAATTCAAGGCCAAGATCCGCAAGCTGCGCGCAGTACGCCCGGACATTTCGATCAGCTCGGACTTCATCGTCGGCTTCCCTGGCGAGACGGACGCGGACTTCGAGAAGACCATGAAGCTGATCGAGGACGTAGGCTTCGACCACAGCTTCTCCTTCATCTATTCGCGCCGACCGGGCACGCCCGCGGCCGACCTCGAGGACACCATCAGCGATGCGGAGAAGCACGCGCGGCTGTCGCGCCTGCAGGCCCGGATCAACGAGCAGGCAGCCGCCATCTCCCACGCGATGGTCGGTACGGTGCAGACGGTGCTGGTGGAAGGTCCGTCGCGCCGCGATCCGAATGAGCTCACCGGCAAGACCGAGAACATGCGGTCGGTGAATTTCCCGGGGCAGGCGCGGTTGATCGGCCAGCTGGTCGATGTGGAGATCAGCGAGGCGTACAGCAATTCACTGCGCGGGCGGTTGGTCATCGCGTGAGGCCACGTACCGACCAACGGTCGGTACCTACCGGGTAGATGCCGACCGTTGGTCGGCATGCGCGCTAATCCAGGCGCTTGCGGAACCGCAGGATGGCCAGGGTCATCATCACCACGATGAAGCCCAGCAGTGCCAGCACCTCGGGCCACAGTTCCCACCAGCGGGCGCCGCGCAGCATGATGCCGCGCACCAGGCGCAGGAAATGGGTGAGCGGCAGGATCTCGGCCAGCCACTGCACGATGCGCGGCATGCCGGCGAACGGGAACATGAAACCCGACAGCAGGATCGATGGCAGGAACAGGAACATTGTCATCTGCATGGCCTGGAACTGCGACTGCGCGCGGGTCGAGATCAACAGGCCCAACGCCAGGTTGGCGGTGATCAGCAGCACCGCCGCCAGGTAGACATCCAGCACGCTGCCGCGCACCGGCACCTCGAACAGCCACATCCCCAGCAGCAGCACCAGCGTGGTCTGGATCAGGCCGATCACCGCATACGGCAGCACCTTGCCGACCATCAGCTCGCTGCGGCTCAGTGGCGTGGCGATCAGCAATTCCATGTTGCCGCGCTCGCGTTCGCGCACGATCGCCACGGCAGTGAACATCACCATGGTCATGGTCAGGATTATCCCGATCAGGCCGGGCACGATGTTGATCGCCGAGCGCCGCTGCGGGTTGTAGAACGCCACCACGCTGATCTGCCCGGCCGCACCCGATGCGCCCGCGCGCAGTGGCCGGTCGTTGCGCACCGGCCGGGTGTCCAGCGGCACCTGGGCCAGCTGGACCGCCGCGCTCTGCACGACGGTATCGCTGCCATCCACCAGCACCTGCACCGCCTCACGGCCGTCGAACCGGCGTCGCTCGAAATCAGGCGGCACCACGATGCCGATGCTGACCTGCCCGCGCCGCAGCGCGGTCATCAACTGGTCGGGAGTGTCCACGTGCAGGGTCGGGGTGATCACCCCGGTGGCCACCATGTCGGCCAGCAGCGCGCGCGAGGCCGCGCTGCCGGTCTGGTCGGCGATGCCGGTCTCCAGATGGCGGAGGTTGAGGTTGATCGCATAGCCGAACAGCACCAGCTGCATCACCGGGATGCCGACGATCATGGCCAGGGTGATGCGGTCGCGGCGCATCTGCCGCAACTCCTTGAGCACGATCGCCCACAGCCGCCGCAGGTTCATGGCGTGGCCCCGGCCGCGGCAGGCGTCTCGCGGCCGCGCGTGGCCGAGACGAACACGTCTTCCAGGTTGGCGGCGCTGCGCACCACCTCCGCCCCCTGCCCGGCAGCGCGCAGCGCCTGCTGCAGGCGCGCTTCGGCATCGTCGCCGCTGTCCAGCAGCACGCGCAGCGTATTGCCGATCTGCGCCACGCTGAGCACCCCGGGCAGGCCTGCCAGCGCCCGCTGGGCTTGTCGTGGCTGCGCCGCATGCACTTCCAGGGTGCGCCCCTGCAGTGCGGCGGTGAGTTCGGCCGGGCTGCCATCGGCCACCAGCACCCCCTGGTCGAGGATGGCCAGACGGTGGCAGCGCTCGGCCTCGTCCATGTAATGCGTGGACACCAGCAAGGTGGTGCCGGCGTCGGCCAGGTCGAAGAGCTTTTCCCAGAAATCGCGCCGCGACTCGGGGTCCACCGCACTGGTCGGCTCGTCCAGGAACAACAGCTCCGGCGCGTGGATCACGGCACCGGCCAGTGCCAGCCTCTGCTTCTGGCCGCCGCTCATGGTGCCGGCCAACTGCTTCTGGCGGTCCTGGAAATGGTAGTGCTCCAGCAACTCATCGATGCGCTGCCGCGCCCGGGCGCGCGGGATGTCCTGCACCGCCGCCAGGAACTCCAGGTTCTCGCGCACGGTGAGGTCTTCAAACAGCGAAAAGCGCTGGGTCATGTAGCCGATGCGCCGGCGCAGCGCTTCAGCCTGCTCCGGTATGCGCAGGCCGAGCACTTCGATCTCGCCCGCGCTCGGGGTGAGCAGGCCGCACAGCATGCGGATGGTGGTGGACTTGCCCGAGCCATTCGGCCCCAGGAACCCATACACGTTGGCGCGCGGCACGCTGAGGTCGACATGATCCACCGCCACCAGCGATCCAAACTGCTTGGTCAGCCCGCGCGCGCGGATCGCCGGTTCGGCGGCGTTCAAAACACCACCCGCACCGGCACGCCGGCGGGCAGGTCCGCCAGCGGCGCGCTCCCGTCGGCGCGGTCCAGTTCGATTTCCGCCAGCCAGCTCAACCGCGACACGTCGTCGCCACTGAGCGCGTAGTACGGCGTGAAGCCGGGATCGCTGCGGATGCTGCGCACATGGCCGGCAAACACGCCGTCGCCGCCCTGCAGGTGGACCTGGGCCGCCTGCCCCACCCGCACCTTCAGGCGCAGTGGCTCAGGCAGGTACACCCGGGCGTAAGGGCGGTCGCCGACCAGCAGCACCACCAGCGGGGCCCCCACCGGCGCCTGGTCGCCCAGCCGGTAGGGCAGCGCATCGACGCGCCCGGCGCGCGGGGCAACGAGGTCGAGCTTGCGCAGCGTCACTGCCTGCGCCGCGGCCTGGGCCTGTGCCGACTGCAGGGCGGCTTCGCCCTGGGCCACCTGCTCCACGCGGGTACCGTGTTCCAGCGCCAGCAGCGCCTGTTCGGCCGCCTGCACCGCGCCTTGCGCGCTGCCGGCGGTCGCCCGCGCGCGGTCCACGTCGGCAGCGGCCACCAGTTGCTGCCGACCCAGCGGCTGCAGACGGCGGTAATAGGCCGACGCGTCGACGGCCTGCGCGCGTGCCGACGCCAGGTTGGCCCGCGCCTGGTCGATGTCTTCGCGGCGAGGGCCCTCACGCAGTTCCTGCAGGGCCTGCCCGGCCTGGCTGGCCTGCGCTTCCAGTGCCTGCAGCTGGGCAGCGGTGCGGATCGGCTCCAGCTGCAGCAGCGCCGCCCCGGCGGCCACCTGCTGGCCTTCGTGAACCCGGATGGCCACGATGGTTTCCGCCGCGGGCGCCGGCACGGTAATGCGGTCCCACTCCAAGGTACCGAGCGCGGCCGGCGGCTCCTGCCGGCACGCCGACAGCAGCAGGCCCGCGCCGGCCAGGAACACCCCACGCATGGACAGGTAGCTGGCTGCGGACATTGACGCGGCTCCGGCAGGGCACGGCGGGGGAAGAAGAGGTCACCTTGCGCATGCACCCGTGAAGGATCGGTCACGCGTGCCAGCGGGTCCGCGCACTGGTCATGAAATGATCACCCTTCCGCAGCCATTGCGCCGCAGGGGGTACAGCCGCTTATCCACACCTTTCCCGCGCAACCGCCCACAAGCGGTGTGGAAAACCCCGAGCTAGATGTCGCTTTTTTGACCACGCACGCGACAGCATTGCGGCAGTAGGGCCGTCAGAGACTATCCACAGGTTGCTGCACTGCTGCTGCACAGCCGCTGTGGAGAACCGCGCTGCTGTAGCGAGGCCTGCACGCCCGCGCTACCCTGTCCTTCCTATCCCCAACTTGCGGCACGGCCATGACGACCGTCGCCGCCGGACGCAATGACCGCACTGGCACACCGCGACTTCACCCTGGCCCCGGAAGACAACGAACGCCTTGCCAACCTGGCCGGCCCCTTCGACGAGCACCTGCGCCAGATCGAACTCAAGCTCGGCGTGGAAATCGCCAACCGCGGCCACGTCTTCCGGGTCACCGGCCCGAAGGCCGTGGCCGAGGAAGCACAGGCGCTGATCGAAGCGCTGTACCTGGAGGCGGCCGAGACGGCCTTCGACAGCCACGCCATCCACCTGCGCCTGAACCAGGCCAACGTGGAACACCTGGTGGAGCGCAGCTACGAAGCGCAGGAAGTCACCATCAAGGTCAAGCGCGGCACCGTGCGCGGGCGTGGTGCCAACCAGGCGCGCTACCTGCACCAGATCACCACCCACGACATCAACTTCGGCATTGGGCCGGCCGGTACCGGCAAGACCTTCCTGGCCGTGGCCAGCGCGGTGGACGCGTTGAACGAATCGCGGGTGCAGCGCCTGATCCTGGTGCGCCCGGCGGTGGAAGCCGGCGAGAAGCTGGGCTTCCTGCCCGGCGACCTGAGCCAGAAGGTCGATCCATACCTGCGCCCGCTGTACGACGCGCTGTATGAAATGCTGGGCGTGGAAAAGGTGATCAAGCTGCTGGAGAAGAACGTCATCGAAATCGCGCCGCTGGCGTACATGCGCGGGCGCACGCTCAATGATGCGTACGTGATCCTGGACGAAGCGCAGAACACCACCGTCGAGCAGATGAAGATGTTCCTGACCCGGCTGGGCTTCGGCTCCACCGCCGTGGTCACCGGCGACCTGACCCAGACCGACCTGCCCAAGCACGTGAAGTCCGGCCTGCGCGATGCCATCGAGGTGCTGCGCGACGTGGACGGGGTGAGCTTCACCTTCTTCGAGGCCCGCGACGTGGTGCGCCACCCGCTGGTGGCGCGCATCGTCAGCGCCTACGACCGCCGCGACCTGCAGCAGGTCAAGCCGGGCGCCGAATGAGCGCGGCCATCGCGGCGCGGTGCCACACGCGCGATACTGTGGTTTCCTGATAGAACCCGAAGTACCGGAACCGCCATGACCAAAGGCCCCATTCGACTCGATGTCGCCGTCAGCTACGCCCTGCCCCGTGCCGGGTTGCCGTCGGCGGTGAGTTTCCGCAGATGGGTGGCTGCGGCACTGAACGGCCGCATCCGCGAGGCCGACCTGGCCATCCGCGTGGTCGACGCCAAGGAGGGCCAGTCGCTGAACCGGCACTACCGCGGCAAGGACTACGCCACCAACGTACTCAGCTTCCCCGCCGAGCTGCCCGAGGGCCTGCCCAAGGGGGTCAAGTTCCCGCTGCTGGGCGACTTGGTGATCTGCGCGCCGGTGGTGGCCGCCGAAGCGATGGAACAGGCCAAGGCGCTCAACGCCCACTACGCGCACCTGACCGTGCACGGGGTGCTGCACCTGCTGGGCTGGGACCACGAGGACGACAAGGAAGCCGAGGCCATGGAACAGCTGGAGCGCGAGATCCTGGCCGACCTCGGCATCGCCGACCCCTACGCCGGCGAGCGCTGAGCCGCCGCCCCTGACGGACGTTTCCTGCATGACCTTCGCACGCCCCGCCTGCCTGTGCCTGCTGGCCCTGTTTTCCATCCCGGCCCTGGCCGCCGCCCCGACGACGGCCGCCCCTGCCGCCGCGCCGCTGGACCTGGCCGCGCTGATCGAGTGCCGCCAGCGCGTGGCCGACTACGACGCGGTCGCCCCGGTCGTGGCCGACCCGCTCAAGGCAGTGGCCAACGGCATGCAGCCGCTGCCGCAGAACAACCAGTTCATGAGTGAGTACCGCCTGGCCACGCCGTTGACGGTGTTCGGCCAGCGGACCGAATACGTGGCGGTGTCCGGGGCCAGCATCATGGCGATCCTGGACGTGGCCGATCCCCGCCCGATGGCCAAGACCCTGGCCCTGGAAGACGGCGTGGACAACCCGGACAAGTTCATGGCCGGCCGTGAGGTCGTCAGCCGGGACGTGACCGATCCGCGCACCGGCGAGCCGATGATCGAGTCGATCATCCTGAGCCTGTCCACGGTCAAGACCCACCCCGGGAAGACCCTGGCCGGCTGCACCTACAGCCTGGACCTGCCCGCCGAGGACGAAGCCCCGGCCGACACCCCGGCAGCGCCCGCCGGCGCCCTGCCCCCGTCCGTGAACACACCGCCGGGCGGGCGCTGACAGCGGCCCGCATCCTGCTAGACTGGCGCCAACGCCCGGCTCGCCGGGTGCCTTTTTTGCAGAGATGTCTGAAGACGACAGTAGTGGCTCCGTTCCGGAGCAAAATGAGAAGAAGCGCAGCTGGCTTGAACGCCTGACGTCTGCCTTCTCCGGCGAACCCCACACCCGCGACGAGCTGGTGGCGGTACTGCACTCCGCGCACGAAGACGGCCTGATTGCCGCCGACACGCTGCGCATGATGGAGGGCGCGGTCTCGGTGGCGGAACTGACCGTGGGCGACGTGATGATCTCGCGTTCGCAGATGGTCTCGCTGCCGGTGGAAGCCCCCTTCCTAGAACTGATGAAGCAGGTGGTCGAATCCGGCCATTCGCGCTTCCCGGTGCACGGTGACAACAAGGACGACATCCTCGGCGTGCTGCTGGCCAAGGACCTGCTGCGCGGCGTGGTCGCCGACAACGGGCCGGCCAACGTGCGCGAGCTGCTGCGCCCGGCGGTGCTGATTCCCGAAGCCAAGAAGCTCAACGTGCTGCTCAAGGAATTCCGGCTCTCGCGCAACCACATGGCGATCGTGGTGGACGAGTACGGCGGTGTTGCCGGGCTGGTCACCATCGAGGACGTGCTGGAGCAGATCGTCGGCGAGATCGATGACGAGCATGATGAAGCCGAAGACCACACCGCGCAGATCGCGATCCAGGCCGACGGGCAGTACGTGGTCGACGCACTGACCCCGATCGGGGATTTCAACGAGCGTTTCGGCGCCGCGTTCCCGGACGACGACTACGACACCATCGGTGGCCTGGTCACCGAGGCGATCGGGCACCTGCCCGAAACCGGCGACGAGCTGACCCTGGACCGCTTCGTGTTCCGGGTGGCGCGCGCCGATGCCCGTCGCGTGCAGGCGTTCCATGTGACCGTGCTGCCGCCCGACGCCATCATCGAGGATTGACCCACGCCATGCGGCCCCTGCTGACGCGGTGGCCGTTGTGCCGCCTGTTGTTCCTCCTGTTCCTGGCCAGTGTATCCAGCCTGCCGCTGGCTGCACTGGCACAGGCAGCGCCTGGACCCGCGGCGGCCAGCGCCGCCGCGCCGCCTGCCGAAGCGCCGCCACCGCGCATCGGCATCGTGACCATGCAGCCGGGCAGCATCTTCTTCGAGCGCTTCGGGCATGACGCGATCGTGGTCGAGGACCCGGTCACCGGCGATGCCACCTCGTACAACTTCGGCTATTTCGACCCCAGCGAACCGGACTTCGTCGGCCGCTTCCTGCGCGGCGAGATGATGTATTACCTGGTGGCGCTGCCGCTGGACCAGGACCTCTCCTACTACCGCGACAGCGGCCGGGGCGCCAACCTGCAGTGGCTGGACCTCAGCCCGGAGCAGGCGCGTGCGCTTGCCGCGTCGCTGGCCGAGCGCGCCAAGCCGGAAAACGCGCGCTACCGCTACGACTACTACACCGCCAACTGCGCCACCATGGTGCGCGATGCGATCGATGGTGCGCTCGGCGGCGGGCTGCACTCGCAGCTGTCCGGCCGTTCGCGCGGCAACACCTACCGCAGCGAATCGGTGCGCCTGGCCTCGCCGGCCCCGTGGATGTGGCTGGGCTTCGACATCGGGCTCGGCCCGTTCGCCGACCAGCCGCTCTCGCGGTGGCAGGAAGCCTTCGTGCCGATGCGCCTGGCCGACGCGCTGCGCGAGGTGCGCAACAGCGACGGCCGTCCGCTGGTGCAGGAAGAGCTGGAGCTGCTGCCACACCGCATCGCCCCGGAACCGGCTGAATCCGCGCGCCGCTGGTGGCCGTGGCTGCTGTGCGGGCTGGTGCTGGCTGCCGGCGTGCTGGTCCTGCGCCGCCGCCGGCGCCTGCTGGCCGCGCTGGCCCTGCCGCTGTGGCTGTTCTGCGGGGTCGCCGGCATCCTGCTGGCCTACCTGTGGGGCTTCAGCGCGCACCACGCCGCCTGGGCCAACCGCAACCTGCTGCAGCTCTCGCCGCTGTGCCTGCTGCTGCTTCCCGGCGCGGTGACGCTGCTGCGCGCACGCGTGCCCGGCGCCTGGTTCCGCTGGACCTTGTGGGCGGTTGCCCTGCTCTCCCTGCTGGGCCTGGTACTGCACTGGCTGACCCTGCAGGCGCAGGTGAACCTGCAGTGGATCGTGCTGCTCTTGCCGCTGCACGTGGCGCTGGCCTGGACACTGGGCCGTCGTGACCCAGCTGTCACGCATCGCTGACGCAGGATATCGCTCATGGAACACCCCGCCGCCTCCAATCCGACCTGTGTCATCAACTGCGTTCACTACGACGACCAGGGCAAGCGACACGACATCGCGCTGGATGCGATCAGCGATGTGATCGCCAGCAAGAACGGTTTTGTGTGGGTGGGCCTTTACGACCCGGCCGACGCGGTGCTGCTCAAGCTGCAGGAGGAATTCTGCCTGCACGACCTGGCCATAGACGATGCACGCAACGCCCACCAGCGGCCCAAGGTCGAGGCCTACGGCAATTCCCTGTTCGTGGTGGTGACCACCGCGCAACGCGTGCAGGACCGCATCGAGTATGGCGAAACACACGCTTTCCTCGGTCCGCGCTTCCTGGTGACCGTGCGCCACGGCGCATCGCTGTCCTACGCCCCGGTCCGCGCCCGGGTGGAACGCGAACCGCAGTTGCTGACCATGGGCGCCTCCTACTGCCTGTATGCCGTGCTGGACTTCGTGGTCGACAACTACCTGCCGATCACCACTGACTTCCGCGACACGCTGGATTCGCTGGAGAAGGACATCTTCGCCGACAGTTACAAACGCACCACGGTGGTACGCCTTTACGAGCTCAAGCGCGAACTCAACAAGATGCGGATGGCGGTCGCACCGCTGCAGGACGTGCTGGCGCAGCTGCGCCGCTATCCCGGCGAGCTGATCCCCGACGAAGTGAAGCTGTACATCCGCGACGTGCACGACCACGCCGTGCGCATCAGCGATGTGATCGACACCCTGCGCGAGATGCTGGGTACGGCACTGAGCGTGAACCTGTCGCTGGTAACCCTGGCCCAGGGCGAGACGGTCAAGCGCCTCGGTGCGTGGGCGGCGCTGCTGGCCGCCCCCACCCTGATCACCAGCTGGTACGGCATGAACTTCACCCACATGCCCGAGCTGGACAAGCCGTGGGCCTACCCCGCGATGATCGTCGGGGTGGGTGCGGTGTGCGTGGGGTTGTATCGGCTGTTCAAGCGCGCCCGTTGGCTGTAACGCGTATCGACCAACGGTCGATACCTACCGCGTGGACCGGCAGGTGGCGGCCGTTGGTGGTCAACCGCATCAGGCCACGTAAACGGTTTTGATGTTCATGAACTCGTGGATGCCGTGGTCGGCCAGTTCGCGACCAAAGCCCGAGCGCTTGCTGCCGCCGAACGGCAAGCGGACATCGCTTTTGACGATGGCGTTGACGAATGCCGCGCCGCATTCCAGCCGCTTGGCGATGGCTTCGCCGCGTACCGGATCTCCACTCCACACGCTTCCGCCCAGCCCGAAGGTGGTGTCGTTGGCCACCCGCAGCGCATCGGCGTCGTCGCGCACGCGCAGGATCGCCGCCACCGGCCCGAACAGTTCCTCGTCGTACGCCGGCATGCCCGGTTCCACATTGTCGAGGATGGTCGCCGGGTAACCCGCATGGGTGCCGGCCACCGGCTCGCCGCCCAGCAGTACCCTGGCCCCCTTCTCCACGCTCGCCTGGACCTGCTTGTGCAGCTCCTCGCGCAGGTCGGCACGTGCCATCGGCGCCAGCGTGGTCTTCTCGTCCTGTGGATCGCCGTACACACGCGCTGCGGCCGCTGCGACGAACTTCTCCACGAACGCGTCGGCAATCGCATCGACCACGATGAAGCGCTTGGCGGCGATGCAGGTCTGCCCGCTGTTGTCGAAGCGCGACTTCACCGCAGCGGCAACCGTCTTGTCCAGGTCCGCATCGTCCAGTACCACGAACGCATCGCTGCCGCCCAGCTCCATCACGCACTTCTTGAGCTGGTCGCCGGCGTTGGACGCGATCGAGCGCCCCGCCCGCTCGCTGCCGGTCAGGGTGACCGCCTTGACCCGCTTGTCGCGCAGCACCTCGGCGGCCTGGTCGTTGTCGATGTGCAGCACATCGAAGACGCCCTCGGGCAAGCCGCCGTCGCGGCACACCGCCAGGATCAGGTCGGCGCACTGCGGCACGTTGCTGGCATGCTTGAGCAGGGCCACGTTGCCGGCCATGAACGCCGGCGCCAGGAAGCGGAACACCTGCCAGAACGGGAAGTTCCACGGCATCACCGCGAACACGCAGCCGATCGGCTCATAGCGCACGTAGCTGCGCTGGGCTTCGGTGTCGATCAGCTGCGGCTTGAGGTAATCGGCGGCGTGGTCGGCGTAGTACTCGCAGGCCTGCGCGCACTTCTCCACCTCGGCCAGCGCCTCGCCCTTGAGCTTGCCCATCTCGGTGGTCATCGCCTGCTGGATGTCGTCCCTGCGCGCGCGCAGCTGGCCGGCGATGGCACGCAGGATGGCGCCGCGCTCCTGCAGCGAACGGGCCGACCACGTCGGGAAGGCTGCGGCGGCAGCCGCCAGCCGCTGCTCGATCCCGGCGGCGTCCAGCAGCTCGTGGCGGTAAGTCACAAGGCCCGTGGCGGGGTTGACGATTTCGACGGTCATCGCGGTGCTCCGAAAGACAGGCACCCATTCTGCGCCCGGCCCTGTGAGCCGGGTGTTGCGTCAGCCCTTTTCCTGCAGCGCCATCTGCATGTCGCGCTGCCGGCGCTTCTCGCTGCGCGAGGTAATGAACCACCCCACCACCGCCGCGATCGACACCGCCAGCACCATCAACGTGGCCAAGGCGTTGATCTCCGGCTTGATCCCCATCCGCACCGAAGCGAACACCTTCATCGGCAGCGTGGTCGAATTCGGCCCGGCCACGAAACTGGCGATCACCACGTCATCCAGCGACAGGGTGAAGGCCAGCAGCCAGCCGGCCACCAGCGCCGGGGCGATGATCGGCAGGGTGATCTGAAAGAACACCTTCAGCCGGCCCGCGCCCAGGTCCATGGCCGCCTCTTCCAGCGAGCGGTCCAGCTCCTGCAGCCGAGAGGACACAATCACGGTCACGAAGGACAGCGTGAACGTGACATGCGCGATCCAGATGCTGCCCACGCCTCGGCTGGGGAAGCCGGGAATGCCACCCATCGCCACCAGCAGCGTCATCAGCGAGAAGCCCAGGATCACTTCGGGCATCACCAGCGGCGCGGTGATCAGGGCGCCGAACACGGTCTTGCCCGGGAAGCGCTTGAAGCGGGTCATCACCATCGCGGCCATGGTGCCCAGCACGGTCGCCGCGCTGGCGGTCCAGAACGCCACCTTCAGGCTGATCCACAGTGCATCCAGGATCTGCCGGTTGTTGAACAGCTCGCCGTACCAGCGCGTGGAGAAGCCCGACCACACCGTGGCCAGCTTGGACGCGTTGAACGAATAGATCATCAGCAGCAGGATCGGCAGGTACAGGAAGGCAAAGCCCAGCCCCAGGACCGTCCAGCCGAGCCAGCGGCTGCGGCGCACCATGCTCATGTCAGCTTCCCTTCCAGCTCACGCTGCTGCACCCGGTTGAACAGCAGGATCGGCACCAGCAGCAGGGCCAACATCACGATTGCCACCGCCGAGGCGGTCGGCCAGTCCCGGTTGTTGAAGAACTCGCCCCACAGCACCCGGCCGATCATCAGCGTATCCGGCCCGCCCAGCATTTCCGGGATCACGAATTCGCCCACGGCGGGGATCATCACCAGCATGCAGCCGGCAATGATGCCGGTGCGCGACAGCGGCAGGGTGATGCGCAGGAACGCCTGCCACGGCTTGGCACCGAGGTCGTAGGCCGCCTCCAGCAGGCGGTTGTCCAGCTTCACCAGGTTGGCGTACAGCGGCAGCACCATGAACGGCAGGTAGCAGTACACGATGCCGATGTAGGCGGCGGTCGGGGTGTACAGGATCTGCAGCGGTGCATCGATGACCCCGATCTTCAGCAGCAGCTGGTTGAGCAGGCCGTTGCGGTCGAGGATACCGATCCACGCATACACCCGGATCAGGAACGAGGTCCACGACGGCAGCACCACCAGCATCATCGCCACGTTGCGCGCGGCCGGGCTCATCCGCGAGATCACATACGCCATCGGGTAACCGATCAGCAGCGTGAACAGCGTGGCGATCACCGCGATCCTGATCGAGCTCAGGTAGGCAAGCACGTACTGGCTGTCCTTGACCATGGCCGCGTAGTTGCCCAGGTTGAGCTTGAGCGAGAACGCACCGTCCACGTATTCCAGCAGCCACGTGTACGGCGGCGAGCCGACCTGGGTGCGCGCGAACGAGATCATCAGGATGATCACGAACGGCACCGCGAAGAACAGCAGCAGCCACAGGTACGGCGCGGCGATCACGCCGCTGCGCGTGCCGGGGAGCCAGCGCTTCCAGCCGGTGGCGTTCATGCGGTGAGCACCACGCCGTCGTTGTCGCGCCAGTGCACCCAGACGCTGTCGCCCCAGGTCAGGCCATCGCTGGCCCAGCGCTGCGAGTTGGCGAAATTGGACAGCACCTTGGCCCCGCTGGGCAGGCGCACGTGGTACACCGAATGGCTGCCGAAGTAGGCGATCTCCTCGATCACGCCCTGCGCCTTGTTGGTGTCGCCGGCCGGTTCGTCCTTGCCGATCATCACCTTCTCCGGGCGCAGCGCGAACGCCACCGGCTGCCCTTCGTAGCCGGTAATGCCGTGCGCCACGTAGATGGGCGCCGGGAACAGCGGCGTGCGCACGGTGACGTACTCGGGCAGGTCCTCGTCGATCACCCCGTCGAACAGGTTGACCGAGCCGATGAAGCCGGCCACGAAGCGGTTGGCCGGCTGTTCGTAGATCTCGTCCGGCTTGCCGACCTGCTGGATCCAGCCGGCATCCATGACCGCAATGCGGGTGGCCATGGTCATCGCTTCTTCCTGGTCGTGGGTGACCATCACGCAGGTCACCCCCGAGGTTTCGATGATGTTGACCAGCTCGATCTGCATCTGCGAGCGCAGCTTCTTGTCCAGCGCGCCCATCGGCTCGTCCAGCAGCAGCAGCTTGGGCCCCTTGGCCAGCGACCGCGCCAGCGCCACGCGCTGCTGCTGGCCGCCGGACAGCTGGTGCGGCTTGCGCTTGGCCAGCTTCTCCAGCTGCACCAGCTCCAGCATCTCGCCGACCCGGCGGCGGATGGCGTCGCGGGCCAGGCCATCCTGCTTGAGGCCGAAGGCAATGTTCTGCTCCACGCTCATGTGCGGGAACAGCGCATAGGACTGGAACATCATGTTGATCGGCCGCTGGTACGGGGGCAGCGCGTTGATGCGCTGGCCGTCCAGGTCGATGGTGCCGGCGGTGGGGGTCTCGAACCCGCCCAGACAGCGCAGCAGGGTCGATTTGCCGCTGCCTGAGCCGCCCAGCAGGGCAAAGATCTCGCCTTTGCGCACGTCCAGGCTGACATCGTCGAGTGCGACGAAGCCGTCGAATTCCTTGCGCAGCGCGCGGATGGACAGATAGCCCGGCTCCAGCGCCGGGGCGACCTCGCCTTCCGGCTTGGCTTCGAATGACATGGGCAGCGGCTCCAGGAGCGGCGTCAGAACGGGGGGACGGCCCATTTTAGCGACCGTTGGCGACAGCAGCGATACCGGATCGTGGCGGTTGGGCCCAGCCGGGCCAATGGTCTCAGGAAGAACCCTAATAAGCGTGCCGCCGAGGCGACGTGAACGCCCTGCCTTTGTCGCGTCCACCCGGTACAGACGCGACGGTGTCGAAGTGCCCCTTGACATGCCTGGCCCATTCCCGCGAGAGCGGCAGCTGAAAACGCCTGAACGCTTGTCGCTCCCGGTCTTCCGAAACGGGAGTTCGGCCGGTTCCTTGATGGCGTGCACACCTTCCAACACGCGTGAACTACAGGCAAGTGACGCGTCACATTCCGCGCGACATCGCGTTGACCTCCCGACGGTGGGAGCGCGATACCTCCACGAACGCCGAACGCGCACATCACAAGGAGTAACCCATGCAAGCCATCCCCGACGCACGGCCCTATGACGCAGTTGTCATTGGAGCAGGACACTCCGGCCTGTCGCTCAGCGCTTTGCTGGTGGAGGCAGGCGTGCGTCATCTGGTTCTGGAAGCGGAAACCATCGGCTCCAGCTGGACGCGACGGTGGGATTCCTTCCGCCTCAACACGCCCAACTTCCTGACCGCCCTGCCCGGCTACCAGTACGACGGCGCGGATCCCACGGGTTTCGCCACCGCGCCCGAGGTCATCAACATGCTGACCGACTATGCGCGCCGGCGGCGGCTGCCTGTCGTCGAGGGATGCGTCGTGCATAGGGTGTTTGCGGCAGGCGACGGCTACCGCGTCATCACCAGCGACGGCACGCTCGAAGCACGCTGCGTGGTCGTGGCCAGCGGGGAGTACCGCCGCCCGCGCTGGCCGCGGGCGTTCTTCTCCCCTGCCTCCGAGCTGGAGGTTGTCCACTCCGGCGATTACCGGCGGCCCCAGCAGCTCGGCCCGGGCGCCGTGCTTGTGATCGGCGGTGGCCAGTCCGGCGCACAGATCGCCCAGGACCTTCGTACTGCAGGGCGCGAGGTGTACTGGTCCATGGCCGATCGTTTCTCGCACATCCGCCGGGTACGCGGCAGGGATTCCATGCACTGGTGGGACATGCAGGGGCTGCTGCACCGGCACGTAAGCGAGCGGCCGGACGTGGCGGCGGGGGTGCCGGGCGCGATGCAAAAGGCAAGAACGGCAGAGTTCCCCTTGGTATCTGGAACGGGCGCGCTGGGCATGGGCAGCTCCATCAGCCTGCTGTCGATGCATCGCGACGGCATCATGCTGCTTGGCAGACTGGAGCACCTGGAAGGCCACATTGCGCACTTCCGCGATGCGCGCCCGCAGATCCGCGAGGCGGTGGCCGGCACCCGCGCCGAGTACAGGCACCTCAACGACATGGCCGATGCGCACTATGCATCCACCACAGAGACACCGACCGACGACGCCCGCTATCTGCCCGAAGAGGTCTACCTGGACTGGGAGCCGGACGCCTCACCACGTTGCATCCGGCTGGACGCCGCCGGCATTGGCTCGATTGTGGCAGCCACCGGCTTCGACGCGCAGTGGCCATGGCTCGAAGTACCGGGCGTACTCGACCCGAACGGCTACCCACTGGGCGATTACGGCGTCTCCCCGCAGCCGGGACTGTTCTTCATCGGCATGTACAACCTGCAGCGACCGAGCTCGAACTTCCTGTGCAATGGTGGGCGGGATGCAGCCGAGTTGATGCCTTCCATCCTGCGCCACCTTGCTGCTGCGTCCTCGCACAACGCCGTTGCATGAAAAAGGCCGCCGATCTTCACCGGCAGCCCCTCTTTCCATCGTTCAAACCCGTCGCCTCAGCGACCCGTCTTCACCTCGGTCCACAACCGGGTGTACAGCTTGTCCACATCCGGCGGGTTGATCGAGTAGGTGAACATCTTCGCGGCCACGTCGGCCGGCGGGTAGATGGTCGGGTCGTTGCGGATCGCTTCGTCCACCAGCGGCGTGGCCGCGCTCACCGGGTTGGCGTAGTGGATGAAGTTGGTGTTGGCCGCGGCGACCTTCGGGTCCAGCAGGTAGTTGATGAAGGCGTAGGCCGCTTCCGGGTGCTTGGCATCCTTCGGAATGGCCAGCATGTCGAACCACTGCGGCGCGCCTTCCTTCGGGATCGAATAGGCTACGGTCACGCCGTTGGCCGCTTCGGCGGCGCGGTCGCGGGCCTGGATGATGTCACCCGACCAGCCCACCACCAGGCAGGTGCCGCCGTTGGCCAGCGAGCCCACGTACTGCGAGGAATGGAAGTTCTGCACGTACGGGCGGATGGTCTTGAGCAGGTCGGCCGCCTTCTGGATCACCGCCGGGTCATGACTGTGCGGGTCTTCGCCCAGGTAATGCAGCGCGATCGGAATCATGTCGGCCGGGGTATCGAGGATCGTGATCCCGCAGTCCTTCATCTTTGCGATGTTTTCCGGCTTGAAGATCAGGTCCCAGCTGTTGGCGATTTCGGTGCTGCCGCCGAAACGCTCCTTGAGCATCTCCACGTTGTAGCCGATGCCGGTGGTGCCGATCATGTACGGCACACCGTACTTGTTGTCCGGATCCTGCTGCGCGATGCGCTTCATCATCTCCGGGTCGAGATTGGCCAGGTTCGGGATCTTGCTCTTGTCCAGCGGCAGGAACACGCCGGCCTGGATCTGGCGGCCGAAGAAGTTCAGCGTCGGCACCACCACGTCATAGCCGCTGCCACCGGCGAGCAGCTTGGTCTCGACCATCTCGTCGCTGTCGAACACGTCGTAGGTCACCTTGGTGCCGGTGGCTTTTTCGAAGTTCGGGATGGTGTCTTCGGCGATGTAATCGCTGTAGTTGTAGACGTTCAGCACCTTGCTGTCTTCCTGCTTGGCGCCGCCACAGGCGCTGAGCATCGAAACGGCAATGCCGAGGGTGAGGATTCGCAGCTTCATCGGACTCTCCACAGGTCAGGTGCAAGGCGGGGGAACCGGCCGGACCGGCATGACGGTGCCAGCCTAACGGGCAGCCGGGTATTTTCCCAGCACATGGCGCTCACGGCCATGCCTGATCGGGCGGCTGGGCCGCTTACACATTCAGCAGCAGGAACTCCCGCTCCCAGGAGCTGATCACCCGGAAGAAGGTCTCGTACTCCTTGCGCTTGACCGACACATACGCCCGGCAGAACCGCTCGCCGAGCATCTCGCGCAGCTCGGGGCAGCGCTCCAGGCCGTCCAGCGCCTCGCCCAGCGAGCGCGGCAGGTCGTAGCCCAGCTCCTTGGCGCTGCCACTGATCGGCGCGGTCGGCGAGCCCTGCTCGCGGATGCCCAGCAGGCCGGCGGCCAGGGTGGCGGCGATCGCCAGGTAGGGATTGGCGTCGGAACCGGCAAAACGGCTTTCCACGCGCATGTTTTCCGGGGTGTCCATCGGCACCCGCAGCCCGCAGGTGCGGTTGTCGAAGCCCCAGTGCACGTTGCTGGGGGAGACCTCGCCGAATACCAGCCGCCGGTAGGAATTCACATTCGGGGCAAAGAAGGCCATCGCTGCCGGCACGTACTTCTGCAGGCCGGCCAGGTAGTGGCCGAACAGCGGGCTGAACTCCTCCCCGCCGTTGTCCCCACTGAACACGTTGTGGCCGTCGCTGACCCGCACCAGGCTCTGGTGGATGTGCATTGCACTGCCCGGCTCGGTTTCCATCGGCTTGGCCAGGAAGGTGGCGTACACCCCATGGCGCATGGCTGATTCGCGCATGGTGCGCTTGAACAGGAACACCTGGTCGGCCAGGTCCATC
This sequence comes from Stenotrophomonas sp. SrG, assembly GCF_050031795.1. Classification (NCBI taxonomy): domain Bacteria; kingdom Pseudomonadati; phylum Pseudomonadota; class Gammaproteobacteria; order Lysobacterales; family Lysobacteraceae; genus Stenotrophomonas; species Stenotrophomonas sp. SrG. The sequence continues at coordinate 25,073 of NZ_JBNBBE010000015.1, read as the reverse complement.
GCGTTGGCGTGGGTGAAGTTGACCTCCAGCTGCGCTGCGCCGGATTCGTGGATGAGCGTGTCCACGTCCAGCTTCATCGCGTCGCAGTAGTCGTACATCAGGTCGAGGATCGGATCGAATTCGTTGACGGCATCGATCGAGTACGACTGCCGCGCCGTTTCCGGGCGGCCCGAGCGGCCGGCGGGCGGCAGCAGCGGAAAGTCCGGGTCGGTGTTCTTCTGCACCAGGAAGAATTCCAGCTCCGGCGCCACCACCGGGCGCAGGCCCAGTTCGGCATAGGCATCGAGCACCCGGCGCAGCACGTTGCGCGGCGCCAGCTCATGCGGCTCGCCGTGCTTGGTGTAGCAGTCGTGGATGACCTGCGCGGTGGGGTCGGTGGCCCACGGCACCATGCGCACGGTGTCCGGGTCCGGGCGCAGGATCATGTCCGAGTCCGACGGCGAGGTCAGTTCGTAGTAATCGTCCGGAAATTCGCCGGTGACGGTGGTGGCGAAGATGCCCTCGGGCAGCCGGGTGCCGTAGTCATGGGAGAACTTGTCGGCCGGGATGATCTTGCCGCGCGCGTTGCCGGTGATGTCCGGCACCAGGCATTCCACTTCGGTGATGTGGCGATCCTTGAGCCAGCGCAGCAGCACACTCTCTTCGGCAGCCGGTTTGGCCGCGGCCTTGCGCGCGGGGGCCTTCCGCGACGGAGCGGCGGCCTTGCGCGATGGAGACGGGGCTTTGCGCGAACGCGTTCGGGTGGTCATGACCGGTCTGCTGTGCTGGAGTAACGACGACAAGCTTCGCCGAAGGGCTGGAACGTACTGTGATAGTGCCACTGTACCTCCGTCGGCAGCCGCCGTCACAGCGGGCGCACCTGCCCTCGACACGGGTTGCTGGCATGCTGTGCGCATGAGCGAGCCCCCGATGAGCCTGGCCGGACAGGCGCACGCACCCAGCTGGTATGCCGACAGCGTGCCCGACGCGCCACTGCGCGCGCCGCTGCGGGGCGACCATGCCACCGACGTGTGCGTACTGGGCGCTGGCTACACCGGCCTGTCGGCCGCGCTCTCGTTGGCCGAACGCGGCTACCGGGTGACCGTGCTCGAGGCGCACCGGGTCGGCTGGGGTGCCTCGGGCCGTAATGGCGGCCAGGCCATTGTCGGCTACGGCTGCGAGGTGGATACGTTGGAACGGCTGGTCGGCAATGCCGATGCGCGCCGCCTGTTCGACTTCTCTCGCGAGGGCATGGCCCTGCTCCGCAATCGCCTGAGCCACTACGCGATCCAGTGCGACTGGCGCGATGGCCATGCCAGCGTGCCAATCAACGCGCGGCAGGAGCGTGCGCTGCGTGCAGGCATGGACACCCTGGTGGAGCGCTACGACTACCCGCTGCAGTGGTGGGACCGGCAGCAGCTGCGCAGCCAGCTCGACAGCCCGCGCTATCGCAGCGCGATGTTCGATGCGGCCAGCGGCCATCTGCATCCGCTCGCCTATGCGCTGGGGCTTGCCCGCGCGGCCGAGGGCTTGGGCGTGGTGATCCATGAGGCCAGCCCTGCCCTGGAACTGGTGCGCGGGGACCGCCCGCAGCTGCGTACCGCCTACGGCACCGTCACCGCCAATCAGGTGGTCATCGCCGGCAACGCGTGGCTGCAGGGCATCGCACCGGAGCTGGAGAGCCGGATCATGCCCGTGGGTACCTATATCGGCGCCAGCGCCCCGCTGGGCGAGGAACGGGCCCGGGCGCTGATCCGCAATGACATGGCCGTCGCCGACGTCAGCTGGGCGCTGGATTACTTCAAGCTCAGTACCGACCACCGATTGCTGTTCGGTGGCCGCGCCAGCTACTCGGCGCTGCCGCCGCCGAATCTGCGCTGGGTTATGACCAGGCGCATGCACCAGGTGTTCCCGCAGCTGGCCGACGTGGGCATGGAGCAGGTCTGGGGCGGCTACGTGGACATCACCCGCAACCGCGCCCCGCATTGGGGCCGGCTCACATCCAACGTGTACTTCGCGCAGGGTTTCTCTGGCCACGGTGTCGCGGCGACGGGATTGGCCGGCGCAGTGATTGCCGCGGCCATTGCCGGACAGAACGAACGATTGGATGTGTTCGAGCGCATTTCGCATGCGCGCTTCCCCGGTGGGAAGCTGCTGCGCACGCCGCTGCTGGTGGCCGCCATGTCTTGGTACAAACTGCGGGATGTGTTGGGTTGAACGTTATGCGTTGATGCGCAGCGCTCAACTCAGGGCCGCTTGGGGGCCGGCGGCGGGTTCGGCGGAACCTTTCGTTGGGTGCTGCGAGCCGACGGATCTGCATCCTCGGTCCGCTGTCGCCGGGAGGCCGGCAGAGGCGGATTGGATCCTTTACGTAGAAATGCCATGTTCGACTCCTTTACCAAGCATCACTTCGACCCACCTGACATCGGTCGCGTGAATGATTATGCCATCCAGATCACGCAGCTCTACTGTGTTTCCATCGTCATCGATCCATGCGGGATCCTGAATATAGAACTGGCCATTGGATGGATTCAGAGGCCATTCTTTTGGCCAACCAATGAGCCGCCTGCCGTCGATAAGGTGCAGCACAATGTCTGTGGGATTCGATCCCAGTACGCAGTACCACTCGCTTGAATGTGAGGTGCGCGAGGTCAACCCCTTTCCTCTCAGCCAGGAATGAAACGTGTCTCTGTTGACGGCGGCGGCCATCAGCGCGCCCAAGACTGTCGCCATCAACACCGAGCAGCTGAGATGACTTGCCGATGTCCAATCTCCGACGGTGAACATCCGGCCAACTGCTTCCAGCAGGACCTGAACCATCCCGGTTGCTGCATGGACGACAAACGTGAAGACCAATGCTTCCACAGTCCTTTCGAACTGACTGGGTTTGGGATGAGACGTGAACCCATAGAAGATCGATGCAGACAGGAACCCCGGCAGCAGGAACGTGAGTAGCGGGGTCACTTCCTTGTAGAGGTTGTCCATGCGTTGCGGACCAGAGTTTCGAGCACAGAGGAATCGTAAGCGGCGGAAGCACGCCCGTACGTGCATCAGCTCTCATTCCAGTCGGGTAGCGATTGATTCTTCCTACGGGTTGGTCGGCCGGAGTCGGGAGGGCTGTCACGCAGGGCGTGGCACTACGGTCCGGGAGGTCCGGGATCCGGACGTTGGGGCCGCGGATCCATGCATTTCGGTCACAGATCGGGAGATTGGGCCTAAAGTCCTGCGTGAAGACGCCGATACACCTTCCGACCCTCTCGGATTCGAGCGTACGCAACATGCCGGCACTGTTTCAGGGCGCCTTCCCCAGCGACCCCGGTGATGACCTCCCCCAGCGGATCCTGCTGGTGGAGAACTCGCGCACGTTCACCAGCATGCTCAAGGAAGCCATCGAGCAGCGGCTGGAGCTGCCGGTGTCGGTGGCGACCTCGCTGGCCGAGGCCGGGCGCCTGCTGGATGAGGAACAGGGCTGGTTCCTGGTGCTGACCGGGCTGGTGCTGGCCGATGGCGACCGCGACAAGGTGGTGGAGTACTTCCTGTCGCGCGGGTTGCGTACGGTGGTGGTCAGCGGGGTGTACGACGAGGACCTTCGCAAGCGCGTGCTGCAGCAGCAGATCATCGACTACGTGCTCAAGAACACCCCCGGCAGCATCGACTACCTGGTGTGGCTGGTGCAGCGCCTGGACCGCAACCGGCGCATCGCTGCGCTGGTGGTGGACGATTCGATGTCCGCGCGCATGTACGCCGCTTCGCTGCTGCGCATGTATGGCCACGACGTCTACGAGGCTGCCGACGGCGCCGAGGGCCTGAAGGCGATCGAGGCCCACCCGGCGATCCGGCTGGCGGTGGTCGACCAGGAAATGCCCGGCATGGAGGGCGTGGAATTCACCCGCCGGCTGCGTACCCTGCGCTCGCGCGACAAGGTGGCGGTGATTGGCATTTCCGGCAACACCGATCCCTCGCTGATTCCGCGCTTCCTGAAGAACGGCGCCAATGACTTCCTGCGCAAGCCCTTCTCGCGCGAGGAGTTCTTCTGCCGCGTCTCGCAGAACGTTGACCAGCTGGAGCTGATCGGTACGCTGCAGGACCTGGCCACCCGCGATTTCCTCACCGGTCTGCCCAACCGCCGCTGCTTCCTGGAACAGAGCACGCGCCAACTGCCGAAGCTGCAGGTGCAGGGTGAGCAGGTGGCGGTGGCGATGATCGATATCGATCACTTCAAGCACATCAACGACACCCATGGCCATGAAGCCGGCGACGACGCATTGCGGGCGGTGGCCGCGGCCGTCGCCGACCACGCACGCGACCAGGACCTGATCGCGCGCTTCGGTGGCGAAGAGTTCTGCCTGCTGGTACCGGGGCTGGAGGAAGACGAAGCCATCGGCTACTTCGAGATCCTGCGCCAGCGTATCGCCGCGCTGGAAGTGGATCTTGGTCACACCACGCTGCGGATGACGGTCAGCATCGGCTTGTGCTGCATCCGCCCGCAGCACGATTCGCTGCACCGGCTGATTTCCGAAGCCGACCGCCAGCTGTATCTGGCCAAGGCCGGCGGGCGCAACCGCGTGTGCAGCACGCGCGAGGCGACCGCCGCCCGGGAACCCGCGCTGGCGCCTTGATCCAGATCAACGCAGGTCCGCCCCGCCCTGCCTAGAGTCGTTCCCAGCGAACATCACAGGGAACGCAGCATGGCACTTCTGGTCTGGCAGGACGACCTGAACATCGGCATCGACGTCATCGACCACCAGCACATGCGGATCGTGGAGATGCTCAACCACCTGCACGTGGCACAGACCAGCCTGCACAAGGTGGCCGTGGCCGAGGTGATCGACGAACTGGTGGACTACACCATGTCGCACTTCGCGTTCGAGGAAGAGCTGATGGAAGAAGCCGGCTACCCGTTCTGCGCCGCGCACAAGCGCGTGCACGAGATCTTCGGCAAGCGCGTGTCCGAGTACCGGCTGCGTTTCCAGGCCGGCGAGGACATCACCGACGAACTGCGCACGATGCTGTCGCGCTGGCTGTTCAACCACATCCGGGGCGATGACAAGGCCTACGCCGAATCGGTCAAGCAGCACCTGAACCAGTTCGCCCGCGACCACCAGCAGGGCAGCTGGCTGGGGCGCACGCTCAAGCGGATTTTCCGCTGAGCCGGGTTGGCCGGCCCATGGCCAGCAGTGCCAGGATGGTGATCACCGCAGTCAGGCACAGGTAGTAGCCCACCGCGACCAGACCGAAACGGCCTGCCAGCCAGGTCGCCACGTACGGTGCCGGCGCCGCGCCGAGGATGCCGGCCAGGTTGAACGACAGCGAGGCGCCGGTATAGCGCACCTGGACCGGGTAGATTTCGGCCAGGAACGTGCCGCAGGGCCCGTAGGTCAGGCCCATCAGGAACAGGCCAAGCGCAAGGAACCCGACCACCAGCCACGGACTGCCGGCCTGGAACAACGGCGCGAACAACACACCGAAGCCGAGGATCAGGCCGCTGGCCACGATCATCGTGCGCCGGGTGCCCCAGCGGTCGCCGTACATCGCCGACAGCGGAATACCGGCGGCGAAGAACAGGATGCCCACCATCTGCAGCAGCAGGAACTGCTCGCGGCTGTAGTGCAGCACGGTAGTGCCATAGCCGAGGGTGAACACCGTCATCAGGTAGAACAGCACGAAGGTCGCGAACGCCCCCAGCGTGCCCAGCACCAGGGTGCGCGGGTGGTGGCGCAGCACCGTCCACATCGGCAGGCGCACGCGTTCGTTGCGGTCCAGTGCGGCCTGGAACTGCGGGGTCTCATGGATGTTCAGGCGCACCCACAGGCCTACCGCCACCAGCAGTGAGCTGGCCAGGAACGGCACGCGCCAGCCCCACTGCAGGAAGTCCGCATCGCTCATCGCGCGGCCCAGCAGCAGGAAGATGCCGGCCGAAAGCAGGAACCCGAGTGGCGCGCCCAGCTGCGGGAACATGCCGTACCAGGCCCGCTTGCCCGGTGGGGCGTTTTCCGTGGCCAGCAGTACCGCCCCACCCCACTCGCCGCCCAGGCCCATGCCCTGGCCGAACCGGCACAGTGCCAGCAGCGCCGGCGCCAGGATGCCGATGCTGGCGTGCGTGGGCAGCAGGCCGATCGCCACGGTCGACACGCCCATGGTCAGCAGCGCAGCCACCAGCGTGGCCTTGCGCCCGATCCGGTCACCGTAATGGCCGAATACCGCCGAGCCGACCGGGCGGGCGATGAACGCCACCGCGAAGGTCGCCAGCGACTGCAGCAGCGCGGCACCCTCACTGCTGTCGGGAAAGAACAGGTGCGGGAACACCAGCACCGCCGCCGTGGCGTAAATGTAGAAGTCGAAGAACTCGATGGTGGTGCCGATCAGGCTGGCCAGCAGGATGCGGCGGGGCGAATTGGCGGCGTTGGCAGCGGCAGGAGTCGACATCGTTCACGTGCGGGAAGATCAGCTGCCCGATTCTGCCACGTGACCGCCGCCCACCGTCGCGATGGTTGCACGCGAAACAACGAAACCAGCGGTAGCCCCGGCCGTTGGCCGGATCACGCTGTGCGAACGAAACCAGCGGTAGCTCCGGCCGTTGGCCGGGCCAAGCGGTCCACAACAAAGCAACGCATCCGCAAGTACAGTCCACACCATCCAACCCAGCGGATCCAGCACCATGCCCCCCACCGGAACACCGCCATCCCCGCTGCCCCAACACGCACCCACCTCCCTCGACGCCTGGTGGATGCCGTTCACCGCCAACCGCCAGTTCAAGGCCGCACCGCGCCTGCTGGTGCGTGCCGAAGGCATGTACTACCACGACGTGGACGACCGCCCGATCCTTGATGGCGCCGCCGGGCTGTGGTGCTGCAACGCCGGGCACGCGCGGCCGCGGATCGTGCAGGCCATCCAGCAGCAGGCGGCTACGCTGGATTTCGCCCCGCCTTTCCAGATGGGCACGCCGCTGCCATTCGTGCTGGCGCAGAGACTGGCCGCGCTCGCCCCCGGACCGCTGAACCATGCCTTCTTCACCAACTCCGGTTCCGAGGCGGTGGATACGGCGATGAAGATCGTGCTCGGCTACCACCGGCTGCGCGGCGAAGGCCAGCGCACCCGTTTCATCGGGCGCGAGAAGGCCTACCACGGGGTCGGTTTCGGTGGGCTGTCGATCGGGGGCCTGCCCAACAACCGCAAAGGCTTCGGCCCGCTGCTGGCGGGCAGCGATTTCCTTCGCCACACCCTGGACCTGTCACGCAACGCCTTCACCCCCGGGTTGCCCCGCCACGGCGCCGAACTGGCAGAGGACCTGGAACGGCTGATCGCGCTGCATGATGCCTCCACCATCGCGGCGGTATTCGTCGAGCCCATTGCCGGTTCAGCCGGGGTGATCCTGCCGGCGCCGGGCTACCTGCAGCGCCTGCGCGAAATCTGCGACCAGCACGGCATCCTGCTGGTGTTCGACGAGGTCATCACCGGTTTCGGCCGGGTCGGCAACGCCTTTGCCGCGCAGCGCTTCGGGGTCACCCCGGACCTGCTGACGATGGCCAAGGGGCTGACCAACGGCGCGGTGCCGATGGGCGCGGTGATGGTGTCCGATGCCATCCACGCCGCGTACATGCAGGGCCCGCCGGGGGCCATTGAGCTGTTCCACGGCTATACCTATTCCGGCCACCCGCTGGCCTGCGCTGCTGCGCTGGCGGCGCTGGACACATACGCCGCCGAAGGCCTGTTCGATCGTGCCATCGAGCTGGGCGAATACTGGCAGACCCGCCTGCACAGCCTGCGCGGGCTGCCGAACGTGGTGGACATCCGCAATTTCGGGCTGATCGGTGCGGTCGAGCTGGCGCCGCGCAAGGGCGCGCCTGGCAGCCGGGGCTTTGAGGTGTTCGAGCGCTGCTTCCGCGACGGGGCGCTGCTGGTGCGCTGTACCGGCGACGTGATCGCGCTGTCGCCGCCGCTGATCATCGACCGGGCGCAGATCGACCGGATCGTGGACGTGCTGGGCGAGATGATCCGCGCCACGGCGTGATGCCGGCGACCGGTACAATGGGCGGTCAACAGCTGCTCGCCAACCGGATTGCATGGACATCGTCGTCAAAGAAGAACTCAAGGCCTACATCGATCCGCTCACCGCCGACGAACACGAGGCGCTGGAGCGCAGCATCCTGGCTGAAGGCTGCCGCGACGCGCTGGTGCTGTGGAACGATGTATTGGTGGATGGGCACAACCGCTACGGCATCTGCCAGAAGCACGGCCTGCCGTTCCAGACGGTGCAGAACACCCGCTTCCAGTCGATGGACGACGTCCACCTGTGGATGATCGAACAGCACCTGGGCCGGCGCAGCGTGTCCGATTTCCAGCGCGGCGTGCTGGCCCTGCGCAAGCGGGACATCCTGGCCGAGCGCCACCGCGCGGACCAGGCCCAGCTGCAGCGCGAAAGCGACGGCGAGATCGCCGATGCCACGCCCGAAGGCGATGAGGACAGCCCGCCGTGGGCGCCGGCGCCGAAGGTAAGCCGCGCCGACATGGCGCGCGAAGCCCGGCTGAGCAGCAGCCAGGTGACGATGATCGAACGCATCCACAAGCAGGCCGCGCCGGAACTGGTGGAAGCGGTCAAGAGCGGGGTGATCTCGATCAGCGCTGCGGCGGCCGTAGCGGCGCTGCCGGAAGAGGAGCAGCGCGCGGCCGCGGCCGCCGGCAAGGACGAGCTGAAACAGGCCGCCAAGCGCGTGCGCGAGGCCAAGCGCAAGCCGCGCAAGCCGGTGCAGGAGGTGCTGCACAGCGCCGATGGCGAGCTGGAGGTCGATCCCAGCCGTGAGGCCGAGATCGCCGAGGCACTGGCCTCGCTGGGCGAAGGCCCGGCCGAGCTGCGCCAGCGTGTGATCGCGCTCACCCTCGAAAACGATGCGCTGCGTGTCCAGTTGGCGGCGCTTCGCCGACAGGTCGGAGACGTGGCGTAACCCGTTCTGCCGGCCAACGGCCGGCGCTACCGTCGAGCGATGTGGGAGTTCCATGGTAGCGCCGGCCGTTGGCCGGCCCTCCAGAATGCTTGTGGAGGCGGCATTCGCATCCGGGTCGATACACTTGCCGCATGAACAGCACGCCCTCGGTTGACCCCCGCCGCGCCCAGCTACGCCGCCTCAAAGCCATTGCCCTGGCGATGCTGCTGGCCATGCTGGCCGGCTTCGTCATCAGCCATCTCAACGGCGAACGCGGTATCTGGGCGTGGGTGTCCGCGTTCTGCGAAGCCGCTGCGGTCGGCGCGCTGGCCGACTGGTTCGCAGTGGTGGCGTTGTTCCGCCACCCGCTGGGCCTGCCGATCCCGCACACGGCGATCATCCCGCACAGCAAGGAGCGCATTGCCGACAGCCTGGCGGTGTTCGTGCGCGACCAGTTCCTGGAACCGCAGGCACTGCTGGCCCGGCTGCAGGTGTTCGACCCCGCCAGCCGGCTCGGCAGCTGGCTGGCTGATCCCGCACGGTCGCGGCTGCTGGCCGACATGGCGCGGGGCTGGGCCCTGCAGGCGCTGGATTTCCTGGACGAAACCGCCGTTCGCCGCAGCATCCAGTCGTTCGTGGTCGAGCAGCTGCGGCAGTGGAACGCGGCGGCCACTGCCGGCGAGCTGCTGGGCCTGCTCACCGCCGACAACCGCCACCAGCGGGTGCTGGACGAAGGGCTGACCCGGATCAGCCAGTGGATGGACAACGACGCCGTGCGGCAGCGCGCTTCCGAACTGATCGTGCGTTACATCCAGCGCGAATGGCCGAAGCTGGCCAGCACGGTGAACTGGGTCAAACCCATTGATGAAATCGGCGACAGCCTGGCCGAGCGCATGGCGCACGCGGTGCTGGCCGAACTGCAGCAGATCCTGGCCGAGCCGGAACACCCATTGCGCAAGGATTACGAGGCGTGGCTGGGCGACTACATCCAGCGCCTGCGCCACGACCCGGCACTGGCGGAAAAGGTCGACCAGCTCAAGCAGCAGGTGATCGACCACCCGGCGGTGCAGGAGTACGTCCAGGGCCTGTGGGCGCGCATCCATGCCAGCCTGCGCGCCGATCTGTCCAGCGAATCGTCTGCGCTGGCCGGCCACCTGCAGCGCAGTCTGGGCAAGATCGGCCAGGCGCTGCAGGAGGACCCTTCACTGCGCGAGGCGCTCAACCAGCACCTCATGGATGGCGCCGAGCGCCTGACCAGCCGGTTGCGCGAAGGCGTGACCAGCCATATCGCGCAGACCGTGAAGGGCTGGGACGAGCGGCACCTGGTGGAGCAGCTGGAGCTGAGCGTGGGACGCGACCTGCAGTTCATCCGGTTCAACGGCACCTTGGTGGGTGGGTTGATCGGGCTGTTGCTGCATGCCCTGACCGTTTGGATGCGTTGGTAGCGCCTGCCCTGCGCAGCCACGCAGGGCGTGGCTCTACCTGTGTTTGTGGCAGGCCCGGTTGACAGATTGCCCGGGTGTTTTTGAGACGTGGTTCGCGTATTCTGCCGCGCATTCAGGGCTGGAGTGGCCCACCGGGGGAACCATGCGAAGGACGATCATGACGTTGGCGCTGTGCGCGCTGGCCTGCAATGCCCACGCCGGGCGCGTGTACAAGTGCGCGAACGGCAGCCAGACCATCTACCAGACGGTACCCTGCCCACCCGAGCAGGACACCGGCGTGACCCGTCCGATTGTCAAAGACCCCAACCTCACGTGGGAAGAGCGCACCCGCGCCCAGCGCGACCTGCACCAGGCCCGCCGCCGCATGCAGGCTGACGCTGGCCGTGGAGAGCCCCCGGTGCGCGGCACCGTGATCGACGGCGCGGCCAATCCGGAGCAATGCGAAGAACTACGCGCCCGACGCGAGATCAGCGAGATGTTCGGACGCCCCGCACCGGAGCGGATCGATACCGAAATCGCGAAGGCCTGCAGTTCGCGCTGAACATCTAGCGGCAGGAAGTCCTGCCTAACCAGCAACTGCGCGCACGGCGTCGATCAACGACTGTATCTGCGAGGGGGCGGTAAAGATTCCCGGTGTCACGCGTACGCAGGCGCCGGACGCCAATCCCTCGCGGGCCACCACGAACACACCGGACTGTTGCAGCATGCGCTCGGCCGTGGCGGCGTTGGCGTCCAGGCTGACCTGCCCGCGCAGGCGGAAGGCGGCGATGGCGCTGGACAGACGCGGATCCGGTGACGCCAGCAGCTGGATCCGGGCGTCGTCGCGCAGCGCATCCAGCCACTGGTTGCGCAGGCGCAGCAGGCGCGCGCGCTTGTTTGCCACGCCGATCCGCTGGTGCAGCGATACCGCGGCCGGCAAGGCCATGACCGCCGCGAAGTTGACCGTGCCGGTGTGGACGCGGCTGTCGATATCGCCGGTGTCGGTCTCGCCCATGCAGGGATCCAGGTCCTGAACGCGTCCGCGACGCACGTAGAGCGCACCCATGCCGACCGGTGCGCCGATCCACTTGTGCAGGTTGATGCCGACGAAATCCGCGCCCAGCGCGTGCAGCGGCGTGTCGACCTGGCCGACGCCATGGGCCGCATCCAGCACCACGTCCGCGCCGGCCGCGCGGGCCAGTGCGCTGATCTCCGTCACCGGCAGCAGCATGCCGTTGCGATGGCCGACCTGGGTGAGCAGCAGCAGGCGGGTGCGCGGGTAGCGCGCCAGCGCCTGGCGGTAGGTGTCCACGATGCCGTCATGGTCGAACGGCTCCGGCAGCACGATGCGCTGTACGTCCACGCCCCTGCGTTCGCGCAGCCACTGCACGGCAGCGATCGCGCTTTCGTGGTCGGTGTCCGCATACAGCACGGTATCGCCCGGAGACAGGTGCCGATAGCCGGCAATCAGTACCTGCATCGCTTCCGTCGCGCCCCGGGTCAGCGCGATCTCATCCGGGCCCACGCCGAGCGCTTCGGCCAGCGTTGCACGCGCGTGTTCCAACAACGCCGGGAACTGCCGCCGCCCGAACCAGGCATTCTCACGGTTCACGCGTGCGGTGGCGCGCTGATACGACTGCAACACGGGCCGCGCCATCGCGCCCCAGTAGCCGTTGTCGAGCATGACCACCTCGCCGGTGAGGTCGTACAGCGCCGCTACCTGGGACCACCAGTCCTCATCGGCTGCCAGCCTGTCAGGGTCGCGCCCGGCGGGATCGGGCAAGGCGTCGAGAGCGTGCAGGTCTGCGTCGGTCATGCGGCCAGTATTGCAGCCGCCGCGCGAAGAACGGGTGGCGCGAAGCGCCTGTCAATCTTGCCGAAGCGAATGATAATGACTATCATTAGCGCACTGCATGCTTGCTCGATGCCGTCCTGCGCGCCGCCGATGGTGGCGTTGCGGTGCGCGACAGAGGCAACACCGTTCTCCAGGGATACCCCCGCCCTGTGCGGCGGCTTGGCCACGGATGGCCACCCTCCCCCTGTCACCGGCCCCGGCCGGTGACGTTCGTTGTTCGACCCGACATTGCAGGTTCCCGTGGACAGCACGCCTGATGCCAGCTGGTTCAACCGCTTCGGCGGTTTCTTCGACCGCCCCTGGCTGGGAGTGCTGTCGCGTTCGTTGGCCGCGATCTTCGGCGGCTACGCGCTGGCCGCCACCTGCGCGATGTTCTTCGCCGTGGCCCTGCCCATCGCCCGCGCGCAAGCGGTGCTGACCGGCATGCTGGTGGCGATCGTGCTGTGCGCCTGCGCCGCGCTGTGGGCGTTCGCCACCCGGACCGCACTGCGCGCCTGGATTGGCATCGCCGCGCCCACCGCGTTGTTCTGGCTGGGCACCCTCGCACTGGGAGCACGTGCATGAAGAATGGATTCCGCCAGTCCATGGCCTGGCTGCACACCTGGACCGGGCTGCTGGTGGGCTGGCTGCTGCTGCTCATCTTCATGGCCGGCACCGCCAGCTACTACCGCGAAGAAATCAGCCGCTGGATGCGCCCGGAGCTGCCGCGCAGCAGCGTGTCCACCGAGGTCGCCGCCGAGCGCGCGGTGACCTTCCTGCAGCACAAGGCGCCGCAGGCCGAAAGCTGGAACGTGACCCTGCCCGATCCGCGCAACCCGGCCATGCGCATGTTCTGGCGCAACCCCGAATCGATGGTGAAGCCACAGGCCGAAGGTGAAAAGCGCCGCCGCGGCGGTGGCCGCTTCGGCGATGCCACGGTGGACCCGGCCAGCGGCGAGGAAGTGGCCGCGCGCGAAACCCGGGGCGGCGATTTCTTCTACCGCCTGCATTTCGACCTGCACTATATCCCGGTGCTGTGGGCGCGCTACCTGGTGGGTTTCTGCGCGATGTTCATGCTGGTGGCGATCATCACCGGCGTGATCACCCACAAGAAGATCTTCAAGGATTTCTTCACCTTCCGGCCGGAGAAGGGCCTGCGTTCGTGGCTGGACTTCCATAACGTCAGCGCGGTGATGGCCCTGCCCTACCACGCGATGATCACCTACACCGGCATAGTCACGCTGATGTTCATGTACCTGCCGCAGGGCGTAAGCGTGGCTTATCCCAAGGATGAGGACGCGTTCTTCAGCGAGGCCTTTGCGCGCCTGGCCGATCCGGCCGACGCCGCCGAAGGCAGCGCGGCGCCGCTGCCGATCCAGCAGCTGCTCGACAGCGCGCGTGCCGAATGGAAGGGCGCGCAGGTCAGCGGCTTCACCGTGTTCCACCCGGGCGCGGCCAATGCGGTGATCGACATCTACCAGCGCGATGGCAAGCGGCTGTCGATCGACACACCATCGCTGCGCTACCACGCGGTCAGCGGCGCACTGATCGAGACCAGCCCGGAGCCCGGCGGCGCCACCCACACCCGCGGCGTGATGTACGGCCTGCACCTGGCCCGCTTCGCGGACTGGGGCCTGCGCGCCCTGTTCTTCCTGTCCGGCCTGGTGGGTTGCCTGATGGTGGCCAGCGGCGTAGTGCTGTGGGCGGTCAAGGAACGCCCCAAGCACGCCAAGGCCGGCAGGATCGGCTTCGGCCTGCGGCTGGTGGATGCGCTCAACATCGGCGCCGTGGCCGGCCTGCCGATCGCGTTTGCCGCGTACTTCTGGGGTAACCGGTTGCTGCCGCTGGAAATGGCGGAACGCGCCGACGCAGAAGCCAGCGTGTTCTTCTATGCCTGGGCCGCCGCCCTGCTGGCGGCCTTCGTCTGGCCCAAGCGGTTGATGTGGGCCTGGCAGCTGTACCTGGGCGCGGCCTTGTTCGCCCTGATCCCGGTGATCAATGTGCTCACCACCGATGCACATCTGGGCGTAACCCTGCGCACCGGCGACTGGGCGCTGGCCGGGTTCGACCTGGTGATGCTCGCCTTCGGCGCGATGCTGGCGTACTGCGGCCTGCGCATGCAGCGTTGGCAGCCTGCGCTGAGCGCGGCCGAGAAGAAGCGGCGCCAGGCCGCTGCCCTCGCTGCCACCGCGAATGCCGCCGAGGCCAGCGCATGATGCTGCTGGCGCTCACATTGAACTTTTCTGCGTTCACCGCCCTCTCGCTGGCGATGGAAAAGCACCAGCTCGACCTGCATGGCAAGGCGCACGCCGGCCCCGCGCGCATGCGGCTGTGGCGTTGGCTGGGTTGGGCATTGCTGGCGACCGCGTTCGGCATCTGCGTGGCCGACCACGGCTGGGCCGCCGGCCCGGTGCTGTGGCTGGGCGCGATGACGGTCAGCGGCCTGCTGATCGCCTTCGGCCTGTATCCCTGGCGACCGCGCTGGATCGCGCCGCTGGCCTGGGCGTTGCCGGTGCTGGGCCTGGGCGCCGCCGCGCTGTAGAGCCGACTGTCAGTCGGCTGCTCTTCCGGTGGCAACGGGAACTCAAGTGCAAACCGACCAACAGTCGGCTCTACATCACGCCCCGTAACGCCTCAACTCCCACGCGCGGTGGATGCGCGGGTTGCGCTCGAAATCGTCGCCGATGGTGTCGGCCGAGATCTCGCGGCACTCGGCGAATTCCTTGATCGCTTCCTCGTCCAGCTTGAAGCGGCGGAAGTTGTTCGAGAAGTACAGCACGCCTTCCGGGCTCAACCGCGCCACGGCCGCACGCAGCAGCCGCACATGCTCGCGCTGCACGTCGAAATCCTCGGCGCGGGCGGAGTTGGAGAAGGTCGGCGGATCGCAGAAGATCACATCGAACCGATGCCGCTCGGCTTCCAGCCAGGCCAGTGCATCGGCCTGGATCAGCTGGTGCTGGCTGCCGCCCTTGCCGTTAAGGGCCAGGTTGTCGGCGCACCACTGCAGGTAGGTACCGGACAGATCCACGCTGGTAGTGGAGGCCGCACCGGCCACCGCTGCCTGCACGCTGGCCACGCCGGTGTAGCAGAACAGGTTGAGGAAGCGCTTGCCCTGCGCTTCCTTGGCCATGTGCCAGCGCAGCGGGCGGTGGTCCAGGAACAGGCCGGTGTCCAGGTAATCGAACAGGTTCACGCGCAGCAGTGCATCGTTTTCGCGCACCAGCACGAATTCGCCGCGCTGTTCGAAGCGGCCATACTTGCTGCCGCCCTTGCCGCGCTCGCGCGACTTCAGCGCCACCTGCTCGGCCGGCACCTGGAATACCTCGCGCGCGGCCGAGAGCAGCTCGTTGCGGCGGCGGCGCACGTCCACGTCCGGAATGGTGGCCGGCGCGGCGTATTCCTGCACGTGCAGGAAGGTGCGGCCAGCGCCACCGTCTTCTTCGTACACGTCGATCGCGGCGGCGTACTCGGGCAGGTCGGCGTCATACACGCGGTAGCAGGTGACCTGCTCGCGCGCCTTCCAGGTCTTGAACCTGCGGATGTTCTTGCGCAGCCGGTTGGCCACCATCTGCGCGCCTTCGCTGAGCTCGCGCGGCTGGCCCGCGTTCTCGCGCTGCGGTACGGCGATGGGATCGCATACGATCAACGCGCACTCGATGGCGCCGTTGAACAGCTGGTACTTCTTGTTCGCGCGCAGCCCGGTGGCGAACGCAAGTTCGGCGCTGCCGCACAACAGGCTGGCCCGCCACTGCGGCACGGCGCGCTTGAGCGCGTCGCCCAGGCGGCGGTACAGCACCGCATCGGCGGCCAGGCGTTCGTCATACGGCGGGTTGCACACCACGCAGCCGGTTTCCTGCGGCGGAACCTGCACGTCGGCCACGTCGCGCACGCCGACCCAGATCGCCTCGGCGACACCGGCGGTCTCCGCGTTTTCCTTGGCCGCGCGGATCGCATGCGGGTCGATGTCGCTGCCGTGGATGACCTGCTTGAGCGCGGCGCGCCCGGCCTGCTCGCGGGTGCGCGCATCGGCCATCAGGGCGTTCCAGGCCTCGCGGTCGAAGCCCAGCCAGCGGCTCGGCGGAATGCTGCCATGCCGCTGCAGGCCCGGGGCCACGTCGGCAGCCATCAGCGCGCCTTCGATCAGCAGCGTTCCGCTGCCACACATCGGGTCCAGCAGGCCGCCGCCTTCGGCATGGATCTTCGGCCAGTTGGCGCGCATCAGCACGGCGGCCGCCAGGTTTTCCTTCAGCGGGGCCTCGTTCTGCGCCATGCGCCAGCCGCGCCGGTGCATCGGGCCGCCGCCGAGGTCGATCGAGATCGAGGCGCGGCCCTTGCGCAGCGACAGGTTGATGCGCACGTCCGGGAACTCGGTGTTCACCGACGGTCGTTCCAGGCCCTGCGCGCGCAGGCTGTCTACCACGCCGTCCTTGACCCGCTGCGCGGCAAAACGCGCGTGGGTGATTTCGGTCCCAGACACATGGGCGTCCACCGACAGGGTCAGCTCGGGGCTGATGTGCTGCTCCCACGGCATCGAGGAGACGCCCTGGTACAGCGATCCCTCGTCCGGGCAGTCGAACTCGGCCAGCGGCCACAGCACCCGGCTGGCCAGGCGCGACCACAACACGACCTTCAGTGCCTGCGGCAGCTCGCCCTCGGCATTGACGCCGGAAATGGTGGCAGTGGCCCTGGGCAGGCCCAGCGCCAGCAGTTCGTCGGCGAGCAGGTACTCCAGGCCCTTGGCGCAGGAAACAAAGAATTTCACGGGATCGGTATCGCAGGTCAGCAGGAAGGGGGTGCCCACGGGCACCGCGGGCGGCCCGGGCGCAGGCGCCGGACCGTCCATTGTACGTGACCCGGCCGCACGCGGCCGCGTAGCGCCCGGCTCTGCCTGGCTGGCCGAACCGCTACCGGAATGCAGCGGGTCAGAGCCCCGCTCTACCGGAGGGTGGCGAGCAGGGCCTCGAAGGCCTGCGCGGAGGCGTCCACGTGATTGTTCAGGCGGTGGCCGTCGTCCACCAGCAGCAGACGGGCTGACCGGGCCTGGGCCCAGGCAATCACATCGGCGGCGGGAATCAGTTCGTCGTGCCAGGCGTGGACCACGCTGGTGGGCACGCGGGCGGCATCCAGCGCCGGCATCGGCCCCATCCGGGTCGGCGGCACCATGAGGAACAGACCCCGGGTCGGGACCTGCAGCGAGGCGATGGCCGAGATGTAGGCACCCAGCGAGGAACCCGCCAGCACGACCGGGCCTTGCGCGGCGGCGGCGCTGGCGCGCTCGACCAGGCGCTGCAGGCGGGCACGGACATCCCCCACGCTGCTGACCTCACGCAGGGCATCCAGGTCGGTGTAATCGGGCCGTTCGTGGGTCCAGCCCAGCCGCTCGGCCACTTCGGCCAGGGCGGTTACCTTGGTGGCGTCCGGGCCGCTTTCGAAGCCGTGGGAAAGAATGCAGTGGCCGCGGCTCATGCAGCCACCGCGTGGAAATCGATGTAAGCGCTCATGCCTGAATGCTAGCATCGGCGCATGCCCGACCGCGCCCCGCCCCGCATCGATTCGCAGCCGCTGCCCTACGTGGCGCAGCTGGGCGAGCGCGCGCCGGAGGACATCGATCTGGTGGTCATCCACTGCACCGAACTGCCCGACCTGGCCATGGCGCGCAGCTACGGCGAGCGCGTGCTGTACGACAGCGGCAGCGGCAACAGCGGGCACTTCTACATCGACCGCGACGGCAGCATCGTCGAGTACGTCCCGGTCGAGCGCGTGGCTCACCACGTCAGCGGGTACAACCCGCGTTCGGTCGGCATCGAGCTGGTCAACACCGGCCGCTACCCGCACTGGCTGGATTCACGCCACCAGGCGATGGACGAACCCTACCCGGAGACCCAGATCGCGGCCTTGATCAACCTGTTGCAGCATCTGTGCGACACCCTGCCCGCCCTGCACCACATCGCCGGGCACGAGGCGCTGGACACCCGGGAAGAAGTAGCCAGCGACGACCCGGACCGGCGCGTGCTGCGCAAGCGCGACCCGGGCCCGTTGTTCCCGTGGCCGCGGGTGCTGGCGGCGGTGACGCTGAGTCCGCTGGGGGGGTAGAGCGGACTGTCAGTCCGCTGCCGTTGGCGTATAGCCTGCGGTCTACGCGGAGAGCAGCGGACTGACAGTCCGCTCTACCTGCGCCATCGTTGACGCCCTGGGTGACGGCCGATCAGGCGCCGGTCGCGACCGGTCGGCTTGAATCGCTGACCCACCCGCTCCACGAATCGGCATAGACCCGCGCGCCGTGCAGCCCGGCCACTTCCATCGCCAACAGCAGATGGCAGGCGGTCACGCCCGACCCGCACATCAACACCACCTGCTGCGGATCATGCGTCCCGATCAGCGGCCGCAGCGCGGCCTGCAATTCGGCTGCGGGCCGCAGGCGGCCGTCGGCCACATTCAACGCGAACGGGCGGTTCACCGCCCCGGGCACATGCCCCGCCACCGGATCCAGCGGCTCCACCTCACCCCGGAACCGTTCACCGGCACGCGCATCCAGCAGCCAGCCCGGCGCATGCTTCAAGCGCGCGGCGATCTCGTCCACCGACGCCACCTGGCGGGTATCGAAACGCCCGGGATAGGCCGGCAACGGCAGCACCTCGGGCACGTCCGTGGTCAACGGCAGACCGGCCGCCTGCCACGCCGCGAGGCCGCCATCGAGCACCGCCACCTGTGTATGTCCGATCAAGCGCAGCAGCCACCACGCGCGCGCCGCCGCCATGCTGCCGTCGCCGCCGTCGTAGACCACGACCTGGGTATCCGGACCGATTCCCCAACGCCCCAGCGTGGCGGCGAACGCACCGCTGTCCGGCAACGGGTGGCGGCCGTGGCCGACCACGCTCATGTCCGCCAGGTCGCGGTTGACGTCTGCGCGCAGGGCGCCGGGCAGATGCCCGGCGGCGTAATCGCGCGCGCCGGACTGCGGATCAGCCAGCGAAAAACGCGCATCCAGCACGCGCGGCGCCGCACTGGCGGTGGCGCGTGCATCCAGCAGGCGCGTATCCCCCTGCGAAAGCGCGCTGGACAGCGTCGCCACATCGACAAGGGTGGTCCACGGGGTCGGGTTCGCGGTCATCGTTCCAGTTGCTCCAGGCGGCGACGCAGGTTGTAGAGGATGGCGGCGGTGGCGCCCCAGATGCGCTGGCCCGGCCAGCCGTATTCCAGCACGTGGCGAATGCGGCCGCGGTGGTCGATCTCGACCTGGTGCAGGTTGGCCGGGTCCATCAGGTAATCGAACGGCACCTCGAACACTTCGGCCACTTCATCCGGCTGTGGCACCGCCACGAAACCCGGGTCGATCACCGCCACCACGGGCATCACCCGGTACCCGGTAATGGTCACGAACGGATCCAGGTAGCCCAGCACCTGCACCTGGTCGTGCGGCAGCGCGATTTCTTCGTTGCTTTCGCGGATCGCGGCGGCCACCGCGTCGCGGTCGTCCGGCTCCTGGCGGCCGCCCGGGAAGCCGACCTGGCCGCCATGCTGGCGCAGCGTATCGGTGCGCCGGGTCAGCAGCACCTGCGCGCCGCTGGCACGCGGAATGATCCCGGCCAGCACCGCCGCTTCCACTGGCGGGCCGGGCGGCAGCAGGTCGGCCAGTTCACTGCGGTTCCAGCCATCGCCACCGGGGGGTGCATCGAGCGGGTGCAGCGCGCGCAACAGGCGCTCGTGGTCGGCCAGTGAGCCACCCAGCGACTGCCGCAGCTGCTCACGCAGCGGCAGCACCTGCCGCATCACATGTTCTTGTTCGTGTCGGGTCATCGTCGACCAGCGGGTGATTTCATCCACGTTGCGCAGGCAGCCGCCGCACAGGCCGGCGCGATCAAGCGCGCAGGTTCCGATGCAGGGGCTTGGCATGGCATGGGCGGGGGTTTCCGGAAAGTGCACCGGGCAACAGTAACGCGAATGGCGCGGTTCCAACACTGCGAGAGCCGACCAACGGTCGGCGCTACGAATGTGCTGAAAACAAAAAACGCGCCGATGTTGCCATCGACGCGTTTTGTTGTTTTCAGCCGTTCTTATTTGACGCTGACCAGCTTGATTTCAAACTGCACGGCGACGTTCGGCGGGAACGGGGTACGCGGGTCGGCACCGTAGGCCTGTTCCGGCGGCAGGGTGACTTCCCACTTCGAACCGGCCGGCATCTGCAGCAGCACTTCGCGCATGGCCTTCATTTCGACTTCGCTGACCTTGATCGACGGGATCTGCTGCGCCGGGCGGGCTTCGGTCGGACGGGTGCCGAACGGGTACGGGCCGGCCACTTCCAGCTGCACGGTGCTGGCCTGGGTCGGCTTGGCGCCCTTGCCGGCTTCGATCACGCGGTACTGCACGCCGCTCGGCAGCGCCTGCACGCCGGCCTTGGCCTTGTTGGCGGTCAGGAAGGCAGTGCTCTTGGTCTTGTTTTCGGCGGCAGCCTTTTCGTACTCGGCCTTGGCGGCAGCAGCACGACCCTGCTCACGCTTCTGGAAGGCTTCGACGGCCGGCTTCAGCTGGTCGGCGGTGATTGCCGGCTGCTTCTTGGCGTAGGCATCCTGCAGGCCCTTCACCACCGAATTGATGTCCAGCTGTTCGCCGCGACCGGTGAGCTCAGCCAGGTTGTTGCCGTAGTCGTAACCGAAGTAATAGCTCAGCTTGCCCTTTTCGGACGAAGTGTCCTGGGCGAAGGCATTGCCCGTCAGGGCCAGGGCCGCGACGGCGACCGCGATAGAACGCAACTTCATCAAACGTTTCTCCAGGGGTGGTAACTCAGGACGCATTGGGCCGCCCTGAGGCGACGGGTTAGGATAGCCGCCGCAACGTTGAACCGCCACTAACGACGAAGGCTATGACCTGCTTTCGTTTCCAGAGTTCAAAATCACTTTTTTTTAACGTTTTACCAGGAGTTTCTGCCGTGGCCGACGCGCCCCTGACCGTTGCCGACGATGGTGCCACCCCAGCGCCCGGGGTCAACCGCCCCATGGTTCAGGGAGGTGACGCCGCCGGGCCAGCGCCGGCGCGCCTGCTGCAGCTGGTGCTGGCGGATGGCCTGGACGCCGCGCTGGACGCCGGCCTGATGGACTACGTGCCCGGCCCTGGCGACGACGCCCTGCTGCCCGGCCACCCGGACCTGCCCGCCCGCCTGCTGCAGGCCCAGCAGCAGCTGCAGCGCGCCTGGGCCGCGCGTGACCGTTACCGCCATCGCGCGCAGCGGCTTGCGCGCCGCGCGGCCGAACGCGATGCGCGACGCGCGCCGCCGGCCCCCACTCCCGATCTGAAGCCCGCCCTGCCGCCTGCGGCTGCCGCGATTCTTGCGCGCGCCAAAGCCAGGGCTGCTGGAAAGCCTTCCTGATGACCCCTGTTGCAAAGGCCGCTCCGCGCAGTGCGCGCATGCCCAAGGCCGACGTCGTTGAAATGTTCACCCGCCTGCGCGAACTCAATCCGCATCCGAAGACCGAACTGGAGTACAGCTCACCGTTCGAACTGCTGGTCGCCGTGGCGCTTTCCGCGCAGGCCACCGATGTGGGCGTCAACAAGGCCACGCGCAAACTGTTCCCGGTGGCCAACACGCCGCAGGCAATCCTGGCGCTGGGCGAGGACGGGCTGAAGAAGTACATCGCCACCATCGGCCTGTTCAATGCCAAGGCGAAGAATGTCATCGCCACCTGCCGCCTGTTGATCGACCAGCATGGCGGTGACGTGCCGCGTGACCGCGCCGCGCTGGAAGCCCTGCCCGGGGTCGGGCGCAAGACCGCCAACGTGGTGCTCAACACTGCGTTCGGCGAACCGGTGATGGCGGTGGATACGCACATCTTCCGGGTGGCCAACCGCACCGGGCTGGCCCCCGGCAAGGACGTTCGGGCAGTGGAAGACCTGCTCGTCAAGGTGATTCCGGCCGAGTTCCTGCTCGACGCCCACCACTGGCTGATCCTTCATGGCCGCTATGTGTGCAAGGCGCGCAGGCCGGACTGCCCGCAGTGCGTGATCCGTGACCTGTGCCGCTTCAAGCAGAAAACCGCCGCCTGAGCGACGGCGGCGACTGCCATCTGGGCGCAACCGGGCAGTCATCTGATTCGGGCAGTTTGAGCAACCCCAGCAGCCGCCGTGCCCGGGCCTGGGGCTGCTTTGTCTGAAACTGTCATATTTACGCAATCTTCACTTATTAGCCTGCGCAGCATCTTCCCACCTGCCTGCAAGGCTCCTTTCCATGAAACTGCATCGCCAACTCCTCACTGCGGCCGTGGCTGCTGCGCTGTTCGTGCCGGCCGCCCACGCTGAAGTGGCCATCGACGTGATCGGCGGCTCGGAGATCACCTTCGAAGGCCTGGTCCAGGCCGACGGCAACTGGTTCGACAACGATGTGACCGATCTCAACGGTGGCGATGCCGCCAACGGCAAGGACAGCGAATTCGAACTGCGTCGCGCCGAGCTGGTGCTGAAGGGCAAGGGCCCGGGCAACGTGGAATGGGTGGTCGGCTACGACGCCAAGGCCGACAAGTTCCTGGACACCAACGTCAAGTACAAGCTGGCCGGCAACGCCAACCACTTCGTGCAGCTGGGCCAGTTCAAGCAGCCCAACAGCCTGGAAGAGCTGTCCAGCACCAAGAACAACGACTTCATCTCCAAGGCTGCGGTCACCAACACCTACGCCGTGGCCCGCCGCCTCGGTGGCGCCTACAGCTTCGGCGACAACAACTGGTCGGTCACCGCCAGCGCCTTCGGCCGTGAGCTGACCCGTAACCTGGCCCACGGCAGCGGCTACGGCGCACGTGGCACCTGGGCGCCGATCAACGACAAAGGCCAGGTCCTGCACTTCGGCCTGAGCTATGTCGACTACGACACCGACGCCGACACCCTGCGCGTGCGCGCCCGTCCGAACGCCGACCTGGCCACCGCACGCCTGGTCGACAGCGGCAACATGACCGACACCGACCGCGTCAAGACCATCGGTGCCGAAGCCATGTACATCGGCGGCCCGTTCAAGGCCCAGGCCGAGTACTACACCAGCGAAGCCAAGCGCATGACGCGCGACAACTACACCAGCGACGGCTTCTATGTCAGCGGGCTGTGGAACATCACCGGCGAGACCTGGGGCTACAAGAGCGGCGTGCCGACCACCGGCCTGCCGGACGAGCCGGGCCGTGGCATGTGGCAGCTGGGCGCGCGCTATGACTCGATGAACCTGGATGATGGCCATCTGAACGCCAACCCGGTTGCCGGTCGCCCGCCGATCGTGGACGGCGTGCTGGGCGGCAAGATGGATATCTGGACCGTCGGCGTGAACTACTACTGGCGCTCCAACACCAAGTTCGCCCTCAACTACGTGATGGTGGACAGCAAGAAGTACAGCTCGGCCACGCGCACCTTCGTCAACGACGACCCGAACATCCTGGAAGCGCGCCTGCAGTTCTTCTGGTAAGTCCTGATGTAACTGTGTGATGGAGGGGCGCAGCTTGGGCTGCGCCCCTTTTTCGTTCCGGTTCCATGCGTTACCGGACGTTGAACCGTTCACTGCAGTCGTCTGGCGACCGACCCTACCCCGCACACCGCCATCGCACGTGAGCGCATAGAGCCACGCCCTGCGTGGCTGGAACTGCCCACCAACGGTGTCACGGTTGCGTCATATGACAGTCGCTGCGCTGTCATCGAACCGTTATGGAATAGGCACCGGGCGGGAAACCCCGCACCACCATCCATCCCAGGAGCCACCCCGTGATCCACGCCTTCAAGTCGCGCGCCGCTGTTGCCGTCCTCGCCGCGTCCTCCGTGTTCGCCGCCAACGCCGCCGATGTGACCGGCGCGGGCGCATCGTTCATCTACCCGGTCATGTCCAAGTGGTCGGCCGACTACAGCACCGCGACCGGCAAGAAGGTCAACTACCAGTCCATCGGTTCGGGTGGCGGTATCGCCCAGATCAAGGCGGCCACGGTGGACTTCGGTTCGTCCGATGCCCCGTTGAAGCCGGAAGATCTGGCCGCGGCCGGCCTGGCCCAGTTCCCGTCGGTGATTGGCGGCGTGGTGCCGGTGATCAACGTGGCCGGCATCGCCCCGGGTGCGCTGAAGCTCGATGGCGTGACCCTGGCCAACATCTTCCTGGGCAAGGTCAAGACCTGGAACGACCCGGCCATCGCCGCCCTCAACCCGGGCGTGAAGCTGCCCGACGGCAAGATCACCGTCGTGCACCGCTCGGACGGTTCGGGCACCACCTTCAACTTCGTCAACTACCTCTCCAAGGTCAACCCGGAGTGGAAGTCCAAGGTCGGCGAAGGCACCTCGGTCCAGTGGCCGGTCGGCATCGGCGGCAAGGGCAATGAAGGCGTTGCCGCGTACGTGAAGCAGATCAAGGGTGGCATCGGCTACGTCGAACTGTCCTACGCGCTGCAGAACAAGATGTCCTACGCCGCGATGAAGAACGCGTCGGGCAAGGTCGTGCTGCCGAGCGACGAGTCGTTCGCCGCCGCTGCCGCCAGCGCCGACTGGGCCAACGCCAAGGACTTCTACCTGGTCATGACCAACGCCCCGGGCGCCGAAGCGTGGCCGATCACCGCCACCAACTTCATCCTGGTCCGCAAGCAGCCCAAGAACGTCAACAGCGCCAAGGCGACCCAGGAGTTCTTCCGCTGGATCTACAAGAGCGGCGATGCCCAAGCCAAGCAGCTGGACTACGTGCCGCTGCCGGACGCCCTGGTCAAGCAGATCGAGACCTACTGGTCGCAGAACCTGAAATATTGATTGAAAGGGGTCACGGCCAACGGTCGTGACCTACCAGGCAACGGTGTCGCCAGGTCCTCTCTCCCCCTGGCGGCACCACCGGCGCGGACCGAAAGGTCCGCGCTTTTTTTTTTAATCTGCCGCGAGCGTTGAGGGCCCCGCCGGTGGATCGAGCGCCGGGGCGCCATGCCA
>NZ_JBNBBE010000014.1:0-148598 GCF_050031795.1 Stenotrophomonas sp. SrG | reverse complement strand
TCGTTGCCCCGCCGGCAGTGGATCAAGCGCATCCGCGAGCGCCGCGACGACCGCGACCTGGATACCGCGCGGGCCAGCCTGGAGCGTTACCTGCAGCAGTATCCGGAAGCGCGTATTCCCGAGGATCTGCGCGAGCTGCTCGACCCCCACTAGAATGGCGGGGATGCCCGATACACTCGCCACCGCCGTCAACCACAGCCTGGAAATCAAACACAGCCGTTTCGTCGCACATGCCGCGCCGATCGGCTCTGCCGAAGACGCACTGGCGTTCCTGCAGCAGGTCGCGGTGCCCGATGCCACGCACAACTGCTGGGCTTACCGGCACGGCAACGAGTACCGGTCCAGCGACGACGGGGAACCGGCCGGCACCGCCGGCCGCCCGATCCTGGCGGCGATCGACGGCCAGGGCTTTGATCGCGTCATGGTGGTGGTGATCCGCTGGTACGGCGGCATCAAGCTGGGCGCGGGCGGGCTGGTGCGGGCCTATGGCGGCACTGCCGCCGAGTGCCTGCGCACCGCGCCACGGCTACCGCTGGTGGCGCTGGCCGAGTTGACCGTGCAGGCCGCGTTCGAGGACCTGGGCGCGCTGCATGCCGCCCTGGCAGCGCACCTGGCCGAAAAACTGGACGAAACGTTCACCGCCTCGGGCGTGGAACTGCACGTCCGCCTTCCCGCCGATCAGGCCGACCCGTTGAAAACCCGCCTGCGCGACGCCACCCGTGATCGTATCCGCGTGCATCCGCGCACCGAACCAGGCCTTGTCCATGACTGAACCCTCTTCCGCACCGGAACCGGCGCTGCGCCGCCTTGGCAGCCTGGGCACGCTGTGGCCGTTCGTGCGCCGGCACGGTGGGCTGTTCTCGGCCTGGCTGGTGGCGCTTGCCGTCTCTTCCACCGCCACGCTGAGCCTGCCCCCGGCGGTGAAGCTGATGATCGACCACGGGTTCAGCGGCAACGGGCAGATCAACCGCGCGTTCGCCCTGCTGTTGCTGGTGGCGGTGGTGCTGGGGCTGGCCACGGCCGCGCGCTTCTTCTTCGTTTCGCTGCTGGGCGAGAAGGTGGTGGCCGACCTGCGCAGCCGCCTGTATGCGCACCTGATCTCACTGGGCGCCGGCTTCCACGACCGCAGCCGCAGCGGCGAGCTGGTCTCGCGGCTGACCGCCGACAGCGAGCTGCTGCGCAGCGTGATTGGTTCCACCATGTCGGTCGCGCTGCGCAGCAGCGTCACCGTGGTCGGCAGCCTGGTGATGCTGTTCGTGACCAGCCCGCGCCTGGCTGCATGGTCGCTGGTCGGCATTCCGCTGGCGGTGCTGCCGATCGTCATCGGGGCGCGGCGCGTGCGCGGCATTTCGCGCGCCAGCCAAGACCGCATCGCCGATGCCAACAGCCTGGCCGCCGAAACGCTGGGCGCGGTGCGCACGGTGCAGGCGCACGCGCGCGAACCGTATGAACGCAACCGTTTCAATGAAGCACTGGCCGAATCGATCCGCGCCGCGCGGCGCCGCATCGGCGCGCAGTCGCTGGTGACGGCCACCGCCATCGTGCTGGTGTTCGGTGCCATCGTGGGCGTGCTGTGGCTGGGTGCGCATGACGTCAACGACGGCCGGATGACGGCCGGCACCCTGGGCCAGTTCGTGCTGTACGCGCTGATCGGCGGTGGCTCGGTCGGTGCGCTGGCCGAAGTGTGGAATGAACTGCAGCGCGCGTCCGGCGGCATGGGGCGCATCGCCGAGCTGCTGCACGAAAACATCGAAATCACCGCACCGACCGACCCGCTGCCGCTGCCCACCCCGCTGCGCGGCGAGATCCGCTTCCAGGACGTGGTCTTCCACTATCCGCAGCGCCCGGACACCGCGGCACTGGCCCATTTCGACCTGCATGTGCGCCCGGGCGAAACCGTGGCGCTGGTCGGGCCCTCGGGCGCCGGCAAGAGCACGGTGTTGTCGATGCTGCTGCGCTTCCATGATCCTGCCGCCGGCAGCGTGCTGGTGGATGGCGTGGACGTGCGCCGCGTCGATCCGGCGCAGCTGCGCGCACAGATGGCGCTGGTGCCGCAGCAGCCCACGCTGTTTGCCAGCAGCGCGCTGGAGAACATCCGCTACGGCCGGCTGGAAGCCAGCAACGAGGAAGTGCAGCGTGCCGCGGAAGCGGCCGAAGCGGATGAGTTCCTGCAGGCGCTGCCCGACGGCTACCTGAGCGAGCTGGGCGAGCGCGGTGCGCGCCTGTCCGGCGGCCAGCAGCAGCGCATCGCGATCGCGCGTGCGCTGCTCAAGGACGCGCCGATCCTGTTGCTGGACGAGGCCACCAGCGCGCTGGATGCGCAAAGCGAACGTGCGGTGCAGCAGGCGCTGGAGCGGCTGATGGCGGGGCGCACCACGCTGGTGATTGCGCACCGGCTGGCCACGGTGCTCAAGGCCGACCGCATCGTGGTCATGGACCACGGGCGGATCGTGGCGCAGGGCACCCACGCCGAGCTGCTGGCCGAAGGTGGACTGTACGCTGAACTGGCCAAGCTGCAGTTCATCGATTGATGACGCATCGATAACGCGGCAGGTTGCATGGTGGCAGCGCCCCATGAACCTGCTGCAGGAGGTGTCTGATGTCGTTCCGTCAGTTTCCCGCGATCGATGCCAACGGCGAAGACCATGTGGTCATCGAATTCAAGGACGAGGCCGGCGATACCGCTGCCGACCCGCACGTCCGTTACGAATTGGCCGATGGCCGTCACCTGGTGCGTGAGGGTCGGGTGTTCCGGACCAGCGGTGGCGAGCTCACCCTGACCATCTGACTGGTCAATTATTCGCCACCCATCTTGACAGCGTTGCCCCACGGGGGCTGCGCACGGTTATCCACATGCTTGTCCGCATTTCATCCACACCCCCTGTGGATGAATGCGACAGGCTGTCAGCGCGGCAGCACCCGCCCGATGCCGCTGGCGTCGATTTCCACCGCCGCCCGCTGCAGCGCATCGAGGTCACTGCCAGCCACGAATCCCATCCGGAAATGCACCTCGCCGCCTGGCGTGCGCGAGGAGTGGATGGAGGCCAGGCTGACCCCATGCCGTTCGAACACATGCAGCAGCTCACGCAATGAACCGGGACGATCCTCCGGCAGGTGCACGCTGATCGCGTTGCGCTCGGTCAGGTCGGCCAGCAGGTAGCCCACGCGTTCGAAGGTGTAATTGCCTGCCTGCAGCAGCGCCTTGCCCTGATGCTCGCGGTTGTCCTGCAGCAGCTGCTCACGGAACGCGGCGCGCGCGGCATCATCGCCCTGCTCCACCTGGCTGCGCAGGGCCTGCAACTGGCCCAGCAGGCGGTCCAGCATCGGCGCCACATGCGGGTTGCCGAACTGGATGTCTTCGTAGATGACGGGGTTGAGCGAGAGGATGCGCGCGATGATCGCGGTATCCAGTTCGAACGAGGCCGACCGGTACGGCATCAGCTCCGACAGCGGCCCGAGCAGCGGCGCGTATTCGCGCAGCACCCCTGCCTGGGCCAGGTGGGTGGCATGCACCATGGCCTGCACCAGCGCCATCACCTGGTCGTGGTGTTCGGGCGTGGCGCGCACGCACTCGGCTTCCAGCGCCGCGCACAGCCCGCTTACCCACGGCTGCCACTGCGACAAGCGCGCTTCGCACACCACCATCACCCTGCCCTTCAGCGTGGGTGCCTTGGGCGGTGCGGTCATCGGGTGCAGCCCGACCACCTCGGCCCGTGAGGCCAGCATCGCAGCCACCGGCTCGCTCTTCACCGAGGTCACATCCAGCCACAGCCGGCCGGCTTCGCGGCCGGCCGAACGCCTCACGTAATCGGCAATCAAGGCGGGCGTGTGCCGGATCGGCGCGGAGAACACCAGCACGTCCGCGCGCTCCAGCAGTGTTTCGGGATCGTCCGACTGCGGATCGGCCGGATCATGCCCGATCACCTCAAGCCCCAGGCGCTGCTCGAGGAACGTGCGCAGCCAGCGCCCATACGCGCCGGCGCTGCCGACGATGCCGACAACCGGGCGCAGGCTCACGCCAGCCGCTCGGCGCGGAAGCGGTGCGGCTGCGCCAGCGCGGCCGGTGCGGCGGCCAGCACGTCGAATTCTTCGTGGTCGTTGGCCAGGGTGGCCTCCAGCGCGGCGTGTACGCCCGAGATCGACCGCGACAGCGCCTGCTCGAAGCGCTCACCGCGCAGCAGGAACGCCACCAGCAGCGACATCAGCACGTCGCCGGTGCCGGCCACGTCCACCGGCAGGTGCGGCGAGGACCAGCGCCAGATCGCATCGCGGCTGACCGCCAGCGTGACCAGCTCACCCGGGTCGCCGCCGACGCTGTGCGCCAGCACCCATTCCGGCCCGCGTGCCAGCAGCGCCTGCGCGGCGGCAATCGCATCGGCCTCGGCCAGGCTGGGCAGGCCGGTCAGCCGGCCCAGCTCGAACGCATTCGGGGTGACCAGCCAGGCATGCGGCAGCAGGCGCTCGGCGAAGATGGTTTCCAGGCCCGGCTCCACGTAAGGACCGGTGTGGGTATCGCCGATCACCGGGTCCAGGCAGTAGCGCAGCTGCGGCGACGCCGGCAGCACCGTGTCCAGCCAGTCGGCGAACGCCGCGCCATTGCCGACGCTGCCGAAGTAACCGGACACCAGCATCTTCGCGCGCGCCGGCAGGCCGCGCTCGCTGGCGCCCAACAGCAGGTCGGCGAACCAGTCGGCCGGCAGCACGCGGCCGCGCGTGGTCGGATAGAACGGCGCATTGCTCAGCAGCGTGGTCGGCACTTCGGCCACGCGCACGCCCAGCGCACGCAGCGGCGGCACCGCCGCGCTGTTGCCGGCGTGGCCGTAGACCAGCTGCGACTGGACCGAGATGACGTCGACCGGCGACGGACCGTCCGGGCGCTGGCGGCGCCCATGGACCAGATGGCTTTCGAGGGTATCGTTCATGGCCCATTTTAGAGCGTACCGATCAACGGCCGGTACCTGCCCGCTGAATCGCAGGCACAAAAAAGCCGGGACGTGCCCGGCGTTTTCGTTACCGATGGAACCAACCGCTTACGAGGTCATGCGATCCCAGAAGCCCTTCACACCATCGATGAAGGTCGCCGACTTCGGCGAGTGCTTGCGCGCTTCTTCGCCGGTGAAGGTGGTTTCGAACTGTTCCAGCAGCTTGCGCTGCTCGGCGGTCAGGTTGACCGGGGTTTCCACCACCACGCGGCAGTACAGGTCGCCTTCGCTGCGGCTGCGCACCGAACGCACGCCCTTGCCGCGCAGGCGGAACAGCTTGCCGGTCTGGGTTTCGGCCGGGATGCGGATTTCCGCATAGCCGCCCAGGGTGGCCACGCGCACGGTGTCGCCCAGCGCGGCCTGCGAAATGCGGATCGGCACTTCGCAGTGCAGGTCGTCGCCATCGCGCTGGAAGATGGCGTGCTCGCGCACCCGCACTTCCACGTACAGGTCGCCCGGCGGCGTGCCGGCCGGACCGGCCTCACCCTCGCCCGCCAGGCGGATGCGGTCGCCGGTGTCGACGCCCGCGGGCACCTTGACCGACAACACCTTGTCTTCCTCTACCCGGCCATTGCCGTGGCAGGTCTTGCAGGGGTTCTGGATGATCTGGCCGCGGCCGTTGCAGTTATGGCAGGCCTGCTGCATGGCGAAGATGCCACGCTGGATCCGCACCTGGCCCTGCCCACGGCACACGCTGCAGGTTTCGACCTTGCCATCGTCCGAGCCGCTGCCGTGGCAGTCGTCGCACTCGGCCAGGGTCGGAATCTCGATGCGGCGCTCGATGCCACGCACCGCTTCTTCCAGGTCCAGCTCCATCACGTAGCCGATGTCGGCACCGCGACGTGCCTGGCGCGGACCGCCGCCGGCACCGCCAAAGATGTTGCCGAAGATGTCGCCGAAGATGTCGCCCATGTCCGGGCCACCCGGGCCGCCGCCACCGCCCATGCCGTGCTCGAAGGCCGCGTGGCCGTGTGCATCGTACATGCGACGCTTGTTGGCATCGGACAGGGTTTCGTAGGCTTCCTTGCACTCCTTGAAGGCCGCTTCGGCGGCGCTGTCGCCGGGGTTGCGGTCAGGGTGGTGCTTCATCGCGCAACGGCGATACGCCTTCTTCAGTTCTTCTTCGGTCGCCGTGCGGGTAACACCCAGCACTTCGTAGTAATCGCGCTTGCTCATGGTGTGAATCAGTATCCGGAAGTCGGGATTCGTCAAAGCGGAAGAGCGGAACCAGGTCCGCTCTTTCGTTGGGCGCCCCGGCACACCGGGGTACGGCGGTCAGGACCCAGTGGAATGACAACGGGACGTTGCCTGCGCAACGTCCCGCGTCGTGTCCGGATCAGGACTTCTTGTCGTCCTTGACTTCGGTGAACTCGGCGTCGACCACATCGTCGTGCGCGCCGCCATTGTTGCCGGCGCCGGCATCGGCACCCGGTGCGGCACCGCCCTGCTCGGCCGCGGCCGATGCAGCGAACAGCGACTGGCCGGCTTCTTCCAGCACCTTCGACTTGGCTTCGATCTGGGCCTTGTCGTCACCCTTCATCGCGGTTTCCAGGTCGGCCAGGGCCGATTCGACCTTGCCGATGACATCGCCACCGACCTTGCTGCCGTGTTCGTTGATCGCGGTACGGGTACCGTGGATCAGCGCGTCGGCCTGGTTGCGGGCCTGGACCAGCTCGTGGAACTTCTTGTCTTCTTCGCGGTTGGCTTCCGCGTCGGCGACCATGCGCGCGATCTCGTCCTCGGACAGACCCGAACCGGCCTTGATCTCGACCTTCTGTTCCTTGTTGGTCTTCTTGTCCTTGGCCGACACGTGCAGGATGCCGTTGGCGTCGATGTCGAAGGACACTTCCACCTGCGGCAGGCCGCGCGGGGCCGGCTCGATGCCGGAGAGGTCGAACTTGGCCAGCGACTTGTTGTAGCGGGCCTGTTCGCGCTCACCCTGCAGCACGTGCACGGTCACGGCCGACTGGTTGTCCTCGGCGGTGGAGAACACCTGCGAGGCCTTGGTCGGGATGGTGGTGTTCTTCTCGATGATCTTGGTGAACACACCGCCCATGGTTTCGATGCCCAGCGACAGCGGGGTCACGTCCAGCAGCAGCACGTCCTTGACGTCGCCGCCAAGCACGCCGCCCTGGATCGCCGCACCCAGTGCCACGGCTTCGTCCGGGTTGACGTCCTTGCGCGGTTCCTTGCCGAAGAACTCGGTCACGGCCTGCTGCACCTTCGGCATGCGGGTCTGGCCGCCGACCAGGATCACTTCGCTGATGTCGCTCGAACGCAGGCCGGCATCGTTCAGGGCGATGCGGCACGGCTCGATCGACTTCTTGATCAGGTCTTCCACCAGCGCTTCCAGCTTGGCGCGGGTCAGCTTGATGTTCAGGTGCTTCGGACCGGAGGCATCGGCGGTGACGTACGGCAGGTTCACTTCGGTCTGCTGGCTGGTCGACAGCTCGATCTTGGCGCGCTCGGCAGCATCCTTCAGGCGCTGCAGGGCGAGCGGATCCTTGCGCAGGTCGATGCCCTGGTCCTTGTTGAACTCGTCCACCAGGTATTCGATGACGCGGTTGTCGAAGTCTTCGCCGCCCAGGAAGGTGTCGCCGTTGGTGGCCAGCACTTCGAACTGCTTCTCACCGTCGACGTTGGCGATTTCGATGATCGACACGTCGAAGGTGCCGCCGCCCAGGTCGTACACCACGATCTTGCGGTCCTTGCCGTCACCCTTGTCCAGGCCATAGGCCAGGGCAGCAGCGGTCGGCTCGTTGATGATGCGCTTGACTTCCAGGCCCGCGATGCGGCCGGCGTCCTTGGTCGCCTGGCGCTGGCTGTCGTTGAAGTAGGCCGGCACGGTGATCACGGCCTCGGTGACGGTCTCACCCAGGAACGCTTCGGCGGTCTTCTTCATCTTCTCCAGCACGCGCGCGGAGATTTCCTGCGGCGCCATCTTCTTGGCATCGCTGGTCTGCACCCAGGCGTCGCCGTTGTCGTGGGCCAGGATGCCGTAAGGCACGTGCGCGATGTCCTTCTGGACTTCAGCGTCGGTGAACTTGCGGCCGATCAGGCGCTTGACGGCGTAGAAGGTGTTCTTCGGGTTGGTGACGGCCTGGCGCTTGGCCGAGGCGCCGACCAGCACTTCGCCATCCTTGGTGTAGGCGACGATGGACGGCGTGGTGCGATCGCCTTCCGCGTTTTCGATGACGCGGGCCTTGCCGCCGTCCATGATCGCCACACACGAGTTGGTGGTGCCGAGGTCGATACCAATGATCTTGCCCATGAGGGAGACTCCTGAAAATTTGGGGAACATCCGGCAGCTGCCGGGTTATGAATGGGATGTGTGGGACGCTGCTGACACTTTCAACCCATCCATCGAACGCTGTGTCCGATGGCGGCCAAACGCGTTCAGGTCAGTCCCGGGCGACCACGACCAGGGCCGGCCGCAGCAGGCGATCGTTGAGCAGGTAGCCCTTCTGGAACACCTGGACCACGCTGCCCGGCGCCGCGCCGGGGGCGTCGACCTGGCTGATGGCCTGGTGATGTTCCGGGTTGAAGGTCTGGCCGGTGGGGTCCAGCAGGGTCAGACCGTTGTCGGCGGCGACCTTGAGCAGCTGCTTGTAGGTCAGCTCCAGGCCTTCGCGCAGCGGGCTGGGTTCGGCGCCGGCGGCATTGAGCCCGGCGTCCAGGCTGTCGAACACCGGCAGCAGCTCGCCCAGCAGCTTCTCGTTGGCGAAGCGGCGCGCCTGTTCAACGTCACGGGCCACGCGCTTGCGCTGGTTGTCCAGGTCGGCGCGCTCACGCAGCGACTCGGACCGGAGCAGCGCCACTTCGTTATGCAGGGCGTCGAGCTGCTGCTGCAGGGTATCGCCCGTGGCGGCGTCGCCGGCCGGGGTCTGGGATGCGATATCAGGCTGATCTTGGTTCATTTCCGGATCCTTGGCGGTGACTCTCCGCCTCCACCCACCCCTATGTGGGCGGCCGGACCCGATTCAAGAGCTGGGGGCGTGTTTAGGTGCGATCCCGGGACAATCCGCCGCCGGCCGGGGCATCCAGGGCCGCACCGAGCACCTGGGCGGTGGCCTCCACCAGCGGAATCATGCGGTCGTAGGCCATCCGCTTGGGCCCGATCACCCCCAGCACGCCCAGCACCTGGCCGCCGGCCGAGTACGGCGCGGTCACCAGCGAGACGTTCTCCAGCGGCATCACTCCGGTTTCCTCGCCGATGAAGATGCGCACGCCCGGGGCCTGGATGGTGCGCTCCAGCAGCTGCAGGATCTCGCGTTTGCTGGCGAACAGGTCGAACAGCTCGCGCAGGCGGTCCAGGTCGGACAGGTCCTGCACCCCCATCAGCCGGGTCTGCCCGGCCAGCACCATGTCGTCGGCCGGCGGCGCCATTGCCTGTTCGGCCAGCTCCACGCTGTGGGCCAGCAGCTGCTCCATTTCCGTGCGCGCCTGGCGCAGCTCCACCAGCAGGGTGGCGCGGATCTCGGCCAACGGGCGGCCGGCGCAATGGGCATTGAGGTAGTTGGCCACCTTCTCCAGCTCGGCCGGCTCCCAGCTGCGTTTGGGCTCGATCACCCGGTTCTGCACCTCGTTGTCGGCGAATACGAGGATGGCCAGCACCCGGCGCGCATCCAACGCCACGAAATCGATGTGGCGGAACGCGAACTGTTCGCGCCGCGGCGCGCCGACCACGCCGACGAAATGGCTCATCGCCGAAAGCAGCTCCGAGGCACTGCCGAGCAGCGCCTGGGTGCCCGCCCCGGTGGACAGCTCGCTGCGCAGGCGGCTCAGCTCGCTTTCGCCGGGCGGCTGCATCTTGACCAGGCTGTCGACGAACACCCGGTAGCCGTGCGCGGTGGGCACCCGCCCGGCCGAGACGTGCGCCGAGCTGAGCAGGCCCAGGTCTTCCAGGTCACCCAGGATGTTGCGGATGGTGGCCGGGCTGACGTCCAACCCGGCCAGCCGCGCCAGCGTCTGCGAGCCGACCGGCTCGCCGTCCTGGATGTGGCGCGCGATCAGCGTCCGCAGCAGATGGCGGGCGCGCGGCGCAAGATGGGGCGCGGAAGGGTGCATGGAATCAACCTGTGAGACGCGACGTTGGATAATGGCAGGAACACTGCCTGCCCCACCCATGCTAGCGTTGCGCGGCTCAAGAACCCAATACCATGCTCAGACATCTATCGATCAAGGATTTTGCCGTTGTCCGCGCCACCGAACTGGAATTCGGCGCAGGCATGACCGTGGTTTCCGGCGAGACGGGCGCAGGCAAGTCACTGATGGTCGACGCGCTGGGCTTCCTGTCCGGGCTGCGCGCCGACAGCGGCGTGGTCCGCCACGGCGCGGCGCGCGCGGAGCTGTCTGCCGAGTTCGCGCCGGGCGAACACGCCCCGGCCCGGCAATGGCTGCGCGACAACGAACTGGATGACGAGGAGCAGTGCCAGTTGCGCCGGATCATCCGTGCCGACGGCGGCTCGCGCGCCTGGATCAACGGCCGCCCGGTGACCCTGTCCCAGCTCACCGAGCTGGCCGGCATGCTGGTGGAAATCCACGGCCAGCACGAACAGCAGGCGCTGCTGGCACGGCCCTCGCAGCTGGCGCTGCTGGACGCCTACGCCCGCAACGAGGCCGAGCGCGTCCAGGTGCGCCAGGCGGCTGGCCGTTGGCAGGCCCTGGTCGACGAAGCCGAGTCGCTGTCGCGACAGGGCGATGTCAGCGACCGCATCGGCTTCCTGGAACACCAGCTGGGCGAACTGCAGCGCGAAGACCTGGAGCCGGCCTCGATCGCCGCCCTGGGCAGCAGCCACCGCCGCCAGGCCCACGCCGGGGCGCTGGTCAGCGCCTGCGACGTAGCCGCCGCCCGGCTCAATGGCGACGATGAGGTGTCGGTGCTGCAGCTGCTGCAGCAGACCCGGCATGACCTGGCCCGCGTGGCCGAACACGACACCCGCCTGGGCGAGGTGGACGCGCTGCTGGACAGCGCGGTCATCCAGCTGCACGAAGCGCTGGCCCTGCTCGACCGGGTCCACGACGACCTCGATGCCGATCCGGAGCAGTTCGAGGACATCGAACGCCGCCTCGGCCGCCTGCACGACCTGGCGCGCAAGCACCGCGTGCCGATGGAAGGCCTGGCCGAACACCGCGATGCGATGGAAGCCGAAGTCGAGCAGCTGCGCGGTGCCGATACCCGCCTGCAGGCGCTGGCCGGCGAGATCGACCGCGCGGCCGCGCAATGGCAGGCCGTGGCGGCCACGCTCAGTGCCAGCCGCGCCACCGCGGCCAAGGCGCTGTCGGAGACCACCACCACGCTGATCGGCGAGCTGGGCATGGGCGGGGGCCAGTTCCTGATCGAGATCGAACCGCACGCGGCCGCCAGGCCGGACCCGAACGGCGCCGAGCGCGTTGAATTCCTGGTGGCCGCCAACGCCGGCCAGCCGCCGCGCGCCCTGCGCAAGGTGGCCTCGGGCGGCGAACTCTCACGCATCTCGCTGGCCATTGAAGTGGCCGCACTGGGCCTGGATGCGGTGCCGACCATGGTGTTCGACGAAGTCGATTCCGGCATCGGCGGCGCGGTGGCCGATATTGTCGGCCAGAAGCTGCGCGCGCTCGGCGAGAAACGGCAGGTGTTGTGCGTTACCCACCTGCCGCAGGTCGCCTCCAAGGGCCACGCCCATTACCGGGTCAGCAAGGCACCGGTGGAAGGCATGACCCAGAGCGCGGTGGAGAAGCTGGATGCCAAGGCCCGCGAGGAAGAGCTGGCGCGCATGCTTGGCGGCGTGGAAGTCAGCAAGGAAGCCCGCGCGGCCGCGCGCAAACTCCTGCAGGAGACCTGACGGCGTACCCACCAACGGTGGGTCCCTGCCCATGGCGTGACCGGGTTACGCCAACGGCTTGGCCAGGTCCACCTGTTCCACCAGGAAATCCAGGAACGCCCGCACCCGCAAGGGCAGGTAACCGCCCTGCCCGACGAACACCGCGTGCACATCTTCCAGGTCGCCCGGGTTGGCCTGTTCCAGTACCGGCAGCAGCCGCCCGGCGGCGACATCGGCCTGCACCTGGAACGCGGCCAGCCGCGCAATACCCGCGCCGCCCAGCACCAGCCGCCGCAACGCCTCGCCATCGCTGGCACGTGCGTTGCCGCCGGTCGGCACCGTCAGCA
The DNA here is from genome assembly GCF_050031795.1 of Stenotrophomonas sp. SrG. Taxonomy (NCBI): domain Bacteria; kingdom Pseudomonadati; phylum Pseudomonadota; class Gammaproteobacteria; order Lysobacterales; family Lysobacteraceae; genus Stenotrophomonas; species Stenotrophomonas sp. SrG. The sequence continues at coordinate 136,466 of NZ_JBNBBE010000014.1, read as the reverse complement.
CCTGCCCGTGTTCGCGCACCGGCCAGCCGGTCTGCGCACGTGCATGACCGATATCCAGCCGGTTGTGCGCCAACAGCGCCGCCGCATCGCCGGGCAGTCCATGCCTGGCTGCGTATGCCGGCGCCGCCACGATCATCATCCGGGTACTGCCCAGCCGCCGCGCAACCAGGCTGGAGCTCTTCAACGGGCCGGCCCGTACCGCCACATCGGTACGCTGCTCCAGCAGGTCGATCACCTCATCGGTCAGCATGAGGTCCACCCCCACCTGCGGGTGCCGCTCCAGGAAGGCCGGCAGCAGCGGCAGCAGGAAATGGTGGGCGAACGGCACGTTGCTGTTCACCCGCAGCCGCCCGCGCGGTTCGGCATGCGCGCTGGCGCAGCGCTCGGCCTCGTCCAGGTCGGCCAGCACGCGCAGGCCACGCTCATAGAACGCGCAGCCTTCCGGGGTCAGCTGCAGCTGGCGGGTGGAGCGCTGCAGCAGGCGCGTGCCCAGCCGTTGTTCCAGCCGCGCTACCAGCTTGCTGATTGCCGAAGGACTCATGTCCAGCGCGCGGGCCGCCGCCGAGAAACTGCCGGCTTCGATCACCCGCACGAAGATCTCCAGCTGGCCGGAGCGATTGATGTCGGGTGCGGGCATGGGATGAATTCAGTTCACAGATGATTGTCCATGGGCAGTCTATTTCACAGATGGTCTGCCGCGCACCATGGCCGCCTCTTCCACGGGATGGCCCGCATGAACCGCTTGATCCGCTTTGCCACCGGCACGCTGCTCACCATTTCAGCTGCGACGTCCGCCGCCGCGTCTGCTGCCCCGGCGCCGCCGCACTGGGTTGCGAGCTGGCAGGCCAGCCCGCAGCCGGTCTGGGGCGCCGACTTCCTGTTTCCGACCGGTATCCCGCAGCTGCTGGACAACCAGACCTTCCGCCAGACCGCGCGGATCAGCCTGGGCGGGCCGAGGCTGCGCGTGCGCTTGAGCAATGCCTACGGCACCACGCCCCTGCGGATCGACGCAGTCAGCGTGGCCGGCAGCGCCGGGGCAGCGCCGGTAACGCTGTCGTTTGACGGACACCCGGGCACGGACATCCCGCCCGGCCAGGACCGTCTGAGCGACCCGCTTGCCCTGCCCATTGCCGCCCAGCAGGCCGTGCAGGTCGACGTGTACGTAGCGGGTCCCACGCCGCTGCAGACCTTCCACTGGGATGGGCGCCAGACCAGTGCGATCGCCCCGGGCGACCAGACCGGCCGCGTTGCGCTGCGCGGCAGCACCCCCACCACCGCGCGGCTGTTCCTGACCGGGATCGAAGTGGAGGCGCCGGCGGCGGCGCGCGCCGTGGTGGTGATCGGCGATTCAATCACCGACGGCGCCACCGCCAGTCTCGACCGCGACCAGCGCTGGACCGACCACCTGGCTGCCCGGCTCGCGCCGCAGGGGATGGCAGTGGTCAACGCTGGCATTTCCGGCGGGCGGCTGCTGCGTGACGGGATGGGCGACTCGGCGCTGGCCCGGTTCCAGCGCGACGTGCTGGGCGTACCCGGCGTGGCCAGCGTGGTGGTGCTGGTCGGCATCAATGACATCAGCTGGCCCGGCACCGCCTTCGCCCGCGAGCAGCCGCGACCGTCGCTGGCTGAACTCCAGGCCGGCTACCGCCAGCTGGTCGAACGCGCGCATGCCCACGGCGTGCGGATCATCGGCGCCACCCTGACCCCGTTTGCCGGGGCGCTGCCGGGCACCCCGCTGGACGACTATTACGTCGCGGACAAGGACGCCCTGCGCCAGCAGCTCAATACCTGGCTGCGCGGGGAGGCCCCGTTCGATGCCGTGATCGACCTGGACGCCGCCCTGCGCGATCCGGCCGACCCGGCCCGGCTGGCACCCGCGTTCGACTCCGGCGACCACCTGCACCCGGGCGATGCCGGCAACCGGGCGATGGCCGAGGCGGTGGACCTGGCGGTGTTCGGGCAATAAAAAACCCGGGGGCGGCCCGGGTTTTCTTTAAAAGTCTACCGACCAACGGTCGGTAGCTACCGTGCGTGTAACCTGCGGTTACTTGCGTTTCTTGCGCACGTAGAGCACCAGCGAGTGCTCTTCCAGCTCGTAACCGTGGTCGGCGGCGATCTTGCGCTGAAGTTCTTCGATCTCGTGGCTTTCGAACTCGATGATCTTGCCCGAGTCCACGTCCACCATATGGTCGTGGTGGCCGCCCCGGTCCAGTTCGTAAACGGCCTGGCCGCCTTCGAAATTGTGCTTCAGCACCAGGCCGGCGGCCTCGAACTGGGTCAGCACGCGGTAAACCGTCGCCAGGCCGATCTCGTCACCGTGCTCCAGGAGCTGGCGGTAGATGTCTTCGGCCGTCATGTGGTGCTGGTGCTTCTGGGCGTCGCGCTGCTCAAGCAGGGCAAGGATCCGCATACGCGGATGGGTCACCTTCAGGCCAACTTTGCGCAGGTCGTGGGTTTCCATAAGTCTCCGTTCATTGGCGATTTAGCGCCAGCTGCCTCGGATTGGGTCGCGGCGACACGTTCGGAGTGTATCATCGACTGGATTTCCCAAAACGCCATTCCCCGATGCGCAATCTCCTGCTGGTCGCCGCCGTTGCCCTGTCCACCACGGGCTGCGGCATCATCTATAAGCAACCCATCTATCAGGGCAACCTGATCCGGGAGCAGGCTGTCGGTCAGCTGCAGGTGGGCCAGAGCAAGCAGCAGGTCAACGCGCTGCTCGGCACCCCCTCCATTGACGACCCCTTCCACGCCCAGCGCTGGGACTACACCGCCAGCCAGCGGCTCGACCGCCTCGGCCGCACCGAAGTGAAGAACTTCGTGGTGTTCTTCGAAGGCGACCAGGTCACCCGTTGGGAAGGCGACTACTTCCCCAACAACGATGCCCAGCTGGCCCGGGACCAGGTGCGCCAGTTCGGCCGCAACCTGGCCAAGGACAAGAAGAAGCAGCGCAGCCGCTGATCCGGCGCACCGCCCGGCACTTCACTGACCGGGCGGGTGGCGACGCGGCATCAGCGCGCGCGGGCCCGCTTGCGCCGGTTGTCCTTCGGATCGGCCAGCAGGGGCCGCAGCAATTCCACGCGGTCCCCGTCGTTGAGCACCTGGCTGGCCTTGGCCAGCAGCCCATGCACGGCCACGGCCGGGCAGTCCTCGCTGCCCTCGATGGCGGCGGCGGCAATGGCGTCGGCTACGGTGGCGCCTTCAGCCAGTTCCAGCGGGCGCGACTCGGCCCGGTCGGGCCAGGCCAACACCACTTCCACCCGGATCACGGCTCAGTCCTGCTCGTCGGCGACGCGGACGAAGTCATTGACCATGCGGTCGGCCAGGCCCTGGAAGCCCAGTGCCAGCGCCGGCCCCAACAGGCGTGAGTTGGGTTCGAACTCGAGCGTGAGGGTGACCTTGCAGGCATCTTCGGCCAGCGCATGGAATTCCCAGCGGCCGTGCAGGCGCTTGAACGGGCCATCGCGCAGCTGCATGTCGATGTGGTGCGGGCGCTGGAGGGTGTTTTCGGTCATGAACCAGGTGGAAAACGACCCCAACCCCAGGTCCAGCCGCGCCACCAGCCGGTCCGGACCGGATTCCAGGATCTGCGACGCCGAGCACCACCGGAAACGGTGCGGGTAGGCCTCGATATCATTGACCAGGTCGAACATGCGGGCAGCCGAATGTTCGACCAGGGCACTACGTTTGATGGTTGGCATGCGAAGGCTTGGCTGGCGAATCGACCGCGGGGGCCCGAATCGGAGACAATAGGTAAATGAGCAAGAACAGCGGCAAGGATAAAGCAAAGAACGCGACGGCCAACAAAACCATCGCGCTCAACAAGCGTGCCCGCCACGAATACACCCTCGAGGACCGTTTCGAGGCCGGCCTGGCCCTGCAGGGCTGGGAAGTGAAATCGATCCGCGCCGGGCGCGGCAACATCATCGACGCTTACGCCTACGTCAAAAGCGGCGAGATCTTCCTGATCGGCGCCCAGATCACCCCGTTGATCCAGGCCTCCACCCACGTGGTGGCCAACGACCGCCGCGAGCGCAAGCTGCTGCTCCACCGCAGCGAGATCGACAAGCTGGTCGGCAAGGTCGAACGTGACGGCTACACCATCGTCCCCACGGCGATGTACTGGAGCAAGAACAAGATCAAGCTGGAAGTGGCGCTGGCCAAGGGCAAGCAGACCCACGACAAGCGCGACGCCGAAAAGGACCGCGACTGGGCCCGCGAAAAGCAGCGCACCATGCGCCGCCACAACCGCGACGCCTGAGATCCACCCCATTCGTAGAGCCGGGCCCGGCCCGGCTGCCCTACCCGCCCCAACTGTCCGGAGCACCGCGTGACCCAGGAAATTCCCCAGGAGACCGCCCCGAGCGCGGACCCCATCGCCACGCTGCAGGCCGACGTCGCCGCCTACGAGACCATCTTCGGCGAACTGGCCCGCGCCATGGACCCGGCCGCCCTGCTCAAGGTGCTGACCTACACCCTGCGCAACGCCAAGCGCGTCGCCTCGGAGGCTCAGAGCTACGACTCGCTCGAGCACCGCCGCCTGGTCGCCCGGATCGAGGCCCTGATGGCCCGGGCCGAACCCGAAGCCCGCAAGCAGGCCATGACCCAGCGCAACGCGCAGAACCACGACCGCAAGGTCCGGGCCAAGCACCAGGCCGACAGCAAGCGCCAGCGCGAAGGCCGGTAGATCCGACAGGGCCGTGACGTTTTCAGGTGACTGTTCAGCTGAATCGGAGTAGGATCAGTCCCATCAAGTAACGTCTGGGTCGCCAGACGCCTTGCAGTTCTTGAAGAAACCGGGGGTGCATTGGTTTCGACGGGGGTTGTGAAGTCACTTGGTGCATGCCGAGGGGGCAGCTTTCCTCGTTAATCCAGCAGCAAACTTCTAGTTGCCAACGACGACAACTACGCTCCGGTCGCTCTCGCAGCCTAAAAGCTGTTTGAGTTACCTTCTGCCGACTTAGGCGGAGCCCCGAACCCACTTGTGTCCATGCTCGTCGGTGTAGGGTCATTATCATGGAATCGGTTGCGATGGCTGCCTGTCAGTTGCGACCTAACCTAAAGCAGGCTGATCCTGGGGTGCGTTTCGCACACCGTACTGCCACAGGACGACACCAAACGGTGAGCTAAGCATGTAGAACTGGGGATGGAGTGCCTTCGGACGGCGGTTCAATTCCGCCCACCTCCACCAATGCGGGGTCTGCGAAGACCCTGGAAAGCCGAGAGATCCTTTGGGACTCTCGGCTTTTTTATTGCCTTCAGGGCAGCGTGAACTTCCGCGCCATGCGGGTCGGCCACAGCGACGTGAACTGCGCGCCACCCTCCAGCCGGTAGGCGGCCGACACGCTGTGCAGCACGCCCAGCCGTTCCAGCACATCCTTGGCGCGACGGAAGGCCGGGCGCGGGTCGGCCGTGAACATGAAGAGGTTGATCTCCTTGGCGCTGACGTCATAACCGTCCAGCTTGGCTGCGCTGCCCAGGGCGGTGCCCAGCTCGGCCTCCAGCGTGGCCAGGAAGGCTTCGTCGTCCAGCGACTTTCTCCAGAACTTGATGATCAGCTGGTAATCCATGCGGCGGGCCCGGGGTTGGCGATGGGGACTGCCCAGAGTACCCCCTGTTCCGGCACCCGGGTATTGCTGTCCCGGAACGCCTGCCTCTGTCGGCACGTCACTACAACAATTCCGATCCCGACACCGCCGCCCGATGGCGCACGGGTGATGACGGCCTGCCGGGATCCCGCGCCCTGCAACGACTTCGAAGCAGCGCTTGAATGGTTTAGTCAGGTTCGATGGATGTAGTGGATCGCAGCAGCAGAGCCCGTGGGTAGGATCGGCGCCCTTCCGCGCCCCCTGCGCCTGCCGCGACGCCCTGCCTGTGCCGACGATGTCTCCCTCCCCCGTCCTCTCCACTCGTTTACCTGCCGTGGCACGCGTGCCCGCCGTCGCGTCGCCGCCAACGCGCATGCCCAGCCCGCGCCAGGTGCACAACCGTACGGTGATGGGATCAGTGATTACGCTGCCGCTGCGCGGAGTACCCCACATGCGGCTGCGCGCGCTCGCCGACCGCCTGGCTGCGGCACCGATCGACACCACGCTGTTGCACGCGCTGATCGAGGGAGGGTTGCCGGGAACGCCACTTGGGGATGGCATTGCCGAGTGGCTGGCAGAGCGCTGCGTGCTGCCGGTGTGCAAAAAGGAAGAGGCGCTGGCATGGCGATGCGTGCTGCTGCATGCGCTTCGACTGCCAACTGCCCACTGGGAGGTTGAATGCATCACCGAACGGCAGCGGCTCACGGCCGCCACCGCCGCTGCAGACCCGTTTCTGCAGCGACTGCGCGACGCGCTGTATCGCCCGATGCACGTCACACCCGGGCAATGGCAGGCACTGCTGCTCGAACGTCGCCAGCAGGACGGGCAGGCAGACGCGCGCGCGGTGGCGCTGGATCTTCAGAAGGACCGTCTCGGTGGAAAGAATGACCACCTCCGCTGGGCCTGGGCCCTGGCCCAGCTTCAAGCGCTGGCACCGGAAGCATCGCCGCGAACGCTGCAGCGGGCACTACGGCATGTGCGCCAGCAGCGCGATGCCGGTCTGGTCGAGCCGCGCGCCGGCCTGCCCAAGGTCTTCGACTCGCTGGATGCGTCCGCGATCAAGGCTATTTACGCGCGCCTGGCGGCGCTTCATGGGGGTGCAACCGATGCAGGCCATGCATCGTCCGCAGGTGTCACACCCCACGCGCTGGCCCTCGAGCTGCTGGCGGTATCCCATCAATCCAGCCTCGACTGCCAGGCACAGGTAATGCCGCTGGGCCGCTATGACAGCGTCGCCCGCGCGTTGGTCAGCCTGTTGAGCGTGCCGTTGCAGTTGCCGCAGATGCTGGGCACCGGCTTCGGCGTGGCGTACGCCGGTGCGGTGGGTGCGCGCCTGCTGGGTCACACCGCGCGGGCAGCGGATGCGGTTGTCGATGCCGCGCGGACGCTGGACCTCGATGCCGCCTGGATGCTTCCGTTGCAGACCGTTGCCTGTACACCGGCGGCTGGCGCCGCCACGCCTGCATCGAACAGCGATGCGCTGCTCGGTCGGCAGCGCCCCGGCACCGCGCTCGCGCAACCGGGCCAGTGCTGGGAAGAGCGGCGCACCGTGCCGGGCCTGCTGCGCGCGCAGGCGGCGGCGATGGGTGCGCTGCTGGCACGCCAAGCACAACCTGCTGCAACTTCACAGCGGACGCCGATGCAGGCGATGGTACCCACTGCAGAGGCGCGCTCTGTGCATCATCCCGCTGTGCTGCCACTGGCACTGTCCGGTGCACTCACCGACATGGGCGTACCGGCGTTCGTCCCGACTGGCACGCCGTCGCTGCTCGGCAGCGCAGCCGCCCAAGCCATGGTGCCGATGCAAGGTGCGCTGCCACTGGCGGTACTGGTCCCGCTGATGGACCGCATTCCGCCGCGCGACTGGTGGGGGGCGCTGGACTGGCAGGTCCCGCGCACGCCCGCCGGCCTGCATGCCGCAGTGACCGATGCCTTCGCCGTGGCCGGGCTCGACCTGCAGCAGCGCACGCCGACGCCGGCGGCGTTCGCAACCTTCTTCGATGCCGCTCCCGCGCGCGCATGGTACGCCGCGCTGCAGGATTTCGCGCTGCTGCCCGAAGGCGCCAAGCGCACGCTTGCAGGCGGCGACAGTGCTGCCGCCCGCGCCTATGCCTTTACCCGCATGCTGGACGTGCTGACCCATGGCCCACACGAGGACGCCGATGCTGCCGCGCTGCACCGGCTGGCCCGCATCGGCAGCGCTGCCGTCGGCCATCTGCAGGCGCAGGAGGATGTCCCACTGGCTGCAGCGCACGCGTATTTCGATGCACTGGCCTGGCAGACCGATACCGTCGCCGGACGCTTGGCGGTGCCGATGACCACGCCCCAGCTGGACGCCCACCATGCTCGCATGCGCCAGGCGTACGGCATGCCGGTCCAGCATCCTGGGGACCCGGCACAGACCCGGCGCTGGCTGGTCGAGGCAGAGCCTGCGCTGTTGGATGCCACCGGCTTCGAGGTGCTGGACGCCGCTGACGCGCTGCTGGCCGACCTGTTGGTCAGCCTGCGCGGCATGGTCGATCCGTTGCGGTTCGGCGAAGGCTGGGAGTGGCGCGGCGGTGCCCCCGCGGTTGCCGACTGGCGTGATCATCTGGAACGCCGCGCGGCGATGGCGGGCACGCACTGGGCGACCGAACTGGGCGCGCTGTTCCATCACATTGCCGCGTCGTTGGCGCGCTACGACGACCTGGAACCGGCGCTGCAGTCGGTCATCGATCCGCGCCGCAGCGATCTGCGCGTGCTGACCCGTGAGCTGATCGCACCGGTGGTGCAGCTGTATGCCGGACTGGACATGCCGATGGATCGTGCCGATCCCTGGTACCCGGTGGCGTACAGCACCTGCGCGGCGTTCTTTGCGTGGGTAGGCGACACCCGTTCGTCGCCGGCACTGGACCTGCTCGAACGCATGGATCTGGGCGGCAACCCAGTGCCGCTGCGCCGGCTGCTGCCGCCGATCAGCATCGGCCGGCCGCTGCCTGGTGCGGTGATCCGCCATCTACTGGGCAGCGAGCGCTACCCGGCCACGGCAGCGGAGCTGGAGCGCGCCCTGCTGCGGCTCATGCGCGGCGATGAAAGCCGCGAGCTGATCGCCTCGACGCTGGGCATTGCCAGGGAAGCGGTCACGCCGGAGCTTGCACACGGCTTCTTCCGCACCCTGGCGGTGTTGCCCGGTGGTGAAACGCTGGGCGGCTGGCGAACGGCATTCGAGCGCGGTTCGACCTGGCACCTGTCACCCGCCGAATGGCTGACGCTGCAACCGGCCAGTGCGCTGGCCGCGTTATGGCGCGCCCCGGACGGCTACGACAACCGGCGCGGCCTGGTGAAGGTGGTGAACCGCGCCAGCGCCTCGCGCGCGCAGACGCGCCAGGCGCAGGGCGTGCCGGAATTGTGGACGCGGATCATGGAAGGACCCGCCGCGCTCGATGACTGGTGCGGCAGCGACGACGCGCGCCGCACGGTCTGGCGCCATCTGCTGCGCCCGCTGCCGGGCGGCACCGCGCCGTCGCGACTGGACCATGCCGCTCCGCTGACAGCCGCCACCTGTACCGCGCTGCTGTCGGCCTCGGCCCAGGCCCAGCTCGCAGTACCTGCGGAACCGGGCGGATGGGGCGAGCGCACGGCTGCCGACGATGGCGCACCGGTATTGTCGTTGGCGATCGCGCTGCGTGCACGTTACCCGGCATTGACCACCGATGAGGCCATCGCCTTCAGTACCGTGCTGCTGCCGCCCGGTGCGCGTGCAGCAAGCGGGCCGGACGCACCCCTGCAGTTCCCGCTGCTGGCGACGCGCCGCGATCTTCCCGCACCCGCCGATGCCACCGAGCGGGCGCTGCCGGAATACGCACTGCGCGAAATGCCAACGCCCGCACCGGCCAGGTCCGGCCTTGACCCATCCCGCCTGCCCGAACTGGATACCCTGCTCGACCGTTTCGGGCTTTCGGTGCTGCACCCACGCAGTGAGCGCGACAGCGATGCGGCGCCATTGGCGGCCGTGGACGCGTGGGCGCTGATGAGCCGCACCCGCCAGTTCGCCGAGTTCTGCCGGCCGCTGCTGGCCGAGGCCGGCTGGCACGGCGGCAGCGCGGGAGAGACAGCGTCGCCGCGTGGCGCGCAGTCGCTGCTGGCAACGTTGATGCTGGAACGCTATGTGGGCCTTGACCGGATCGACGTCCTGCGTGATCGATTCGCCTCGCCCAGCGTGGTCGATGCGCGCTTTACCGACCTCGCCCGCGAGCTGCGCGATGCGGTGCTGCAGACCAACCCCGGCGCATCACCGGCGGCACTGGAGATCGTGTACTGGATGCTGGCCAGCGAGCTGGAGCAGCCTGCGCTGCTGGTCAGCGGCATTCCGGAGTGGCTGGGCTATGCAAGCTCGCCCCTGAGCGTGTCGCTGCTGCATGCCGCGACGTTCGTGAATGCCATGCAGCCCGGTGCCTGCGGTCGACTCGACTTCGACACGGTCACCGCCCTGCCCGCGCAGCTGGCGAAGCCCGTGGATGCCGCAGGCGAGCACGATGCACTGCATGAGGCGTGGGCACGCACGCTTGTGCCGGCGGCGGTGGTCTGTGCGAGCGCGCACGGCGTGATTCCCCCCAACACCCGGCTCGATGCGATAAGCGGGCAGCAGATCAGCGATGCACTCGCCTTCCTGCAGGCGCAGCAGGGCCAGCACGCGTTGCATGTGGAGCAGCTGGGAAGCCCCGCACCGCGACGCATGGACGTTGCGGCACAAACGCTGCGCGAAGCCGGCGTGCCGCCAGCGCTGTGGTCGCAGCGCCCGGCGGATATCGGCGAGGACTACCTGGCGCAGCATGGCATCGTGCCGTCGCGCCTGGTGGCATTCGAATCGCATCTCTACGCGTTGGGCAAACCCTCGGCCGCGGGCGGTGATCCGCCCGACGATCCGCAGCAGCGGATCCTGGTCACCAACGATGATTCGCTGCAGGCACTGCTGGTGGCGGATGCCTATCTGTCCACCTCCGGACCCACCACCGCAGACCGCTACGCTGCCGAATTCGATACCTACCAGCGGCGCGTGGAGTCCGGCCTGGCCGGCCTGATCACCACGGCACTGGAGGGCCTGCCGGCGGAGGACCGCCAGCTGCTGCAGGAGGCGACGTGCAGCACGCTGCGGGTCAGCTGCGATGGCCGCCAGGCCGACCAGGGCCTGTTGTTGCGCTGCGATCCGGCCGATAGCGATGACGCACCGGTGTATTACGAAATCGTGCCGCAGGCCGGCATGGCACGCCGGGCATGGGCGGACCCGGTGCTCGGGCCGCTGATCGATTTTGAAGGACTGATCAGCGGCGCGGTGCGGCGCACCCGCGATGGCAACGGCCTCAACCCGCTGCCGGGTCTGTCGCTGGCGTCTTCCGGCGTGGCCATCCGCGGCAGCGATGGGCAGAAGCTGAGCGGCATCGCCAAACTGGCCGCCACGCACCTGTGGCAGCCGGTGCTGGACCGCGTCCGCAACGAGGAGCTGGCCCGCCTGACCGGGCTGGAACAACGGCGGAAGCGCGAGCTGCATGTGCTGAACGAGTTGGCCGAATTCGCGGTGCCGGGGTACGGCTGCGCCGAGCAGCTGCAGGCCGGTGACCTGTCATTGGGCACGCTCGCCAAGTGTGCGATGGACGCACCCGTGCTGGAGGTGGGCAGGTTCGTCGCCTGCACCGTGCGCATCGCGGAAGCGGCCGGCGAGCGCACCATCCAGTCGATTGCCGCCGAGGCCGGCAGCGCGCTGGTGACGCTGGGCAAGGACGTCGCGCGCAAGGGCGGCCTGGGCACGATCGAAACGGTTGGCAAGGGCGCCTTGTGGGCAGGCAGCCATGCCTGGAACAGTGCGCTGGAGGGCGCAGGTTGGCTGCGCCGGGCGCTGCGCAGCGGCACCGCGCTGGACGGATCAGCGCTGGCCGTGGAGCGCGCTGTCTCGCAGGGCGCTGCGCCGGCAGGCGCGGTGGAGGCCCTGAAGACCCGAACGCCATCGCTGGCCGAGGCGCGGCTGGCCGACGGCAGCGTGGCGCTGGTTGTCGCGCAGCGCACGTCCTGGCACCGCTTCGACCTGATCACAGGTCACGCCTATGGGCCGCCACTGGAGGAATTCACCTTCGAGCACGAGCTGCCGTCCACGATTCCGGCACGCCGCACGGAACAGGGCCTGCAGGTATCGGTGGGCGATACGCCCGTGCAGTTCCTCGCACACGGAGATGACGAGTGGGACGTACTGCTGCAAGGCCAACGCTACCGCCTCAACGCCGATGGCGACGCACTGCAAGCTCTGCCTGCCAACGCGCGGCCCACCGGTCCCGGTCACTGGCAGCCGCTGCCGGGCAGCTGCCGCCCGCGGCGTTCGCTGGAGATGCTGCCGTGTGCGCGGCAGTCGCGACTGCGCTTCGTCCCGGATGCGGCCAGCGACCTTGACGTCGGCACCCTTCCACCGGAGCGCATGGACGCCCTTGCCGCTGCCACCCGCGAGTTCACCCTGGACCTGGCCCACGTCTCCCCCGACACCGGTGAAACGCTGCGCCTGATGGTGCACAAGGGCGAGTTCTGCGCGTGGACCCCGTCGGCGAAGGGCGCACCCCCGACGTTGCCCCCGCTGCCGGCGGCGCTGCGCGACGCGCTCGGCCTGCCCGCCAGCGTGAGCTATCCCGACACGCTGCGCGGCACGCTGGTGGATGCGCCGGACTTCGGCCTGGGTGCGTCGGCGCAGGCGGCAGATCTGACGCGCCTGCGGCAGACGCTGCCGGTGGTGGACCTCGGCGCACTGGTTCCCGGTATCGCCGATGCGCGCCGCCTGCGTGCGATCCGGGTGGAAACACCGTTCCTGCGCGGGTTGTGCATCGAGCCCGATGATGGGGTGTTCTACCAGGCCGCGCTGCCGGATGCCCTCGAGGCCGGCGCCGAAGTGCAGTTCACCCGCCTGCAGAACGAGCGCGACGCGGCAGCCATCCATGCCTACCTGCGCACGTCAGAAGGCTACCGGATGAACCTGCTGCGCCCGTACCTGGAACAGGACCGGGAGAACATCGCGCGCCTGGCGTACAGCTTCATCCGCCCCGGCCTGAGCGAGGACCAGCTGGCGCAGTTCCCTACCTACGACGCGTACGTCGACTACTTCGCCGCGCACGGGCGCCCGGATGTGCTCAAGCGCTACGCTGACAGAGTGCTGACCGGCGAGCGGGAGCAGCTCGGCTTCGTCCAGATCGCGCGTCGCCGCATCCCGGACTGGAAGGCGATGGGCAGCGCCACGGAAGAAGAACGCGGCCAGGTTGCCGACGTGCTCAATGCGCTGCTGCCGGCGACCGGTGGCAAGGGCACCTGGCAGCCGGTGGACGCGGCCGCGCTGGCCCTGCCGGATACCGGCCGCTCGATCCAGGCGCACCTGAAGGGCGCCAACCTGGCGTTTGCCGAGATCATCGACGATGACGGCAAGCGGACCATCGAGTACGCGCTCTCCGGTGGAAAGCGGGGGCGCAACGTCCAGTTGCGGCAAGACGCATCGCTCGGTGACGGCACCCGCTTCGTCGATGCCCGCAAGGCGATGCAGGGCGTAGCACCCTTGAAGACGATCACCAGCCTGCCCGTTGTGCGCAACCTCGGCAATCTCGAAGGGCGCCCGTTCGGCCGCGAGGTGGATTCGGAGCGGCTGATCGCCAGCGCCATGCAGGACCACCCCCGCGCGGTCTCGTTCAGGCTGTGGACGCTGCAGGACACCTGCCGCTCATGCGGCGGGGTGGTGATGCAACAGCTCCGCAACCGGTTCCCGGACGCCGAACCCTTCTCGGTGCGTTACATGGTGGACTACGGAGCCTCCGCGCGCGTGCCCGAGCCAGTGCCGGCCGCTGCGGAGCGGCTGGAGCCCGACGCAGGGCTGGTCACCTATTTCGACCAGTGGCGTCAGGACGCTGGCATGAGATAGCGCCTTGGGCCATGCTGGTACCGGCGGCGCCGCGTCCTGCGGCGTCGCGACCTGCCCCGCGCCCGAGGCCTGCATGGATTTCCTCAAGCTGCTGCGTTCGCTCGAAGAGTTCCTGTACGAGCTCTGCACCTGGTTCCTGTTCTTCCCGCGCACGCTGTACCGGGTGATCGTCCACCCGCGGCGGATGGCGCAGTACGTGAACACCGAACTGACCCAGAAGCTGGAGCGCCAGTTCGACGATGCGATCAGCCCGCCGATGTTCCTGATGCTGGCGGTGCTGGTCGCGCACGGGGTGGAACTTCTGATGCACCAGACCGTGGTCGGCACCAGTGACCTGTCGCGCTCGGTCCTGGGCAACGAGGAAAGCCTGCTGCTGTTCCGCTCGATCACCTTCGCGATCTGGCCGCTGGTGGCCACGGTGCACCTGCTGCGCCGCAAGCGCGTGCCGATGACCCGCGAATCGCTGCGCCGCCCGTTCTTCATGCAGTGCTACCTCACCGCCCCGTTCGCGGTGGCACTGTCCACCAGCATGGTGTTCGTGCGGCTGCCCGGGCAGCTGTCCACCACCATCGGGCTGGCAAGCTCTGCGGTGGCGGCCGCCTGGTTCATTGCGGTGCAGGCAGGATGGCTGAAGGTGGCGCTGCAGCGTTCATGGCTCAACACCGTGCTGTCGACGCTCTGGGTGTTCGCGCTCGGAACGGCGATCAACGTGATGGTCGGTTTCGTGCTGCTGGGCAGCTAAGCCGCTGCCCGCCGCTGCCGCCAACGTCCGCATAGTCGGGCCCGGTCATTCCATGGCACCCTCTGCAAACGATTTCACGGAATGGAGGGATTCCCATGTTGTCTTGTTTTCGTCGTCCGGCCCTGCTGGCCCTGATCGCGCTGGCGCTGCCGCTCGGCTCCGCCCTGGCCAAGGCGCCCGAGCCGCTGCGGGTGATGTCATTCAATGTCCGCACCCCGGTGGACACCGAGCCGAACAAACGCTGGGAGGACCGTCGCGATGCGATGGTGGCGCTGCTGCGCGAGCAGCACCCGGTGGTGTTCGGTACCCAGGAGCTCAAGACCAACCAGGCTGACTACCTGGTGCAGCACCTGCCCGGCTACCGGTGGTTCGGCGAGCCGCGTGGGCCCGGCGACAATGAGGAGCACATGGGCGTGTTCTACGACAGCGCCGCATTGAAGGTGGTCGAATCGGGCAACTTCTGGCTGTCCGATACACCGGAGGTGGCCGGCAGCATCACCTGGGGCAACCTGATGCCGCGCATGGTGACCTGGGCGCTGTTCGAACGTGCCGCCGACGGCAAGCGCTTCTACCTGTACAACACCCACCTGCCCTACCGCGATGAAGACGAGCCGCGCCGCGTACTGGGCGCCAAGCTGATCACCCAGCGCCTGGCCGCGCTGCCGAAGGACATTCCGGTGGTGGTCACCGGCGATTTCAACAGCGAACCGGGCAGCACCACGTATGCGGCGTTCACCACTGGGCTGGCCGATGCCCGCAAGCTGGCACGCAAGGTCGAAGGCCCGCGCCTGACCTTCCAGAACTTCAGCGATACGCCCACCGCCGAGATCGACTGGATCCTGGTCCGCGGCTTTGGTGTGAACCGATTCGCCACGCTGGACCAGAAACCGGGCGGCGTGGTGCCGTCGGACCACTACCCGGTCCTGGCAGAACTGGTGTTCCCGGCCGCGTCCACGCCTTGACTGGTAACGCGTGACCCTCAACGGAGCACAGGCGGTTCCCGGAAACCCAACGGCAGTCGATCGGGATGCGAAGCTACCCCCGGCGCAGGCCCTCGAGTGCTTTGCACAGGGCCTGATGCTGTTCGCGGGCCTGGCAGATCCGGGCGCTGATGGCCAGGAATACGCCGACGCCCACTACGCCGATGCCGAGCAGGCTGTCGGGCAAGCGCGCGAAGCCAAGGCTCACGGTGAGGGCGGCGACAACCAGCAACACAATCACGCCTGGGGACAGTCCAGAGGACGCCGATGCCTGTTCTTCCTTTCCCGCACGTGGCGGCTTCCAGCAATTCCGTTGCATTACACATATCCCCGGGCAGGGACTTTTTTTAGCACCGGGTCGCTCCTACCCGGCAGAGGCAAAGCCGTCAGCGCGGGGTTCTCCGGTACGCCTTTGCGGCGAACCATTACAAAAGGTGCAGGGGGCGACTGTTGCCGCCCCCCGCGAACCTTCACCGCATCGTGCCGGCCACCGCCGGCGGGGTTGCATCCTGCTGCTGGCCCCAACCGCCCAGCGCCTTGTACACACCGACCACGCTGACGTTCACCGTCGACTCGGCCGCCGCCAACGCGTCATCAGCCGCCAGCTGGGTGCGCTGTGCATCCAGCAGGGTCAGGAAATCTTCCGACCCTTCGCGGTAGCGGATCTGCGCCAGCTGTTCAGCACGCCGCGCGGCCTGCGCCTGCTCGGCGACGATGGCCAGGCGGGCCTGCTGCTTGGCATAACGGGTCAACGCGTTCTCGGTATCTTCCAGCGCCAGCAGCACCGCCTTCTCATACTCGGCCGCCGCGCCGTCGGCCTGGGCCTTGCTGGCCCGCAGTCGCGCCTTCACGGTACCGAAATCGAACGCGGCCCAGCTGATCGACGGGGTCACCGACCACGCCTTGTTGTTGCCGTTGACCAGCCCGCTGGCATCGCCGGACAGGAAGCCGACAAACCCGCTCAGGCTGATCCGCGGGAACAGATCAGCGGTGGCCACGCCAACCCGCGCCGTGGCGGCGGCCAGGCGACGCTCGGCCACGCGCACGTCGGCACGCTGGCGCAGCAGGTCGGTGGTATCGCCGAGCGGCAATGCCTTGGCATACGGCGCGGCATCACGCGGTTCCAGCAGCGTGTCCAACCCGTCCGGGCGCTGCCCCAGCAGCACCGCCAGGCGATGCCGCGACTGCACTTCGGCCACTTCCAGCAGCGGAATGTCGGCCTCGATCGCCTTCAACCGCGCCCGGCTGCTCTGCACGTCCAGTTCGCTGCCCGCCCCCAGGTCCCACCGGGTTTCGGTGAGCTTCTGGGTGTCGCGCAGGTTCACCAGCGTGCGCTTGGCGACTTCGATGCGCTTCTGGGTGCCGCGCAGTTCGAAGTAGTTGCGCGCCACTTCGGCGGCCACCGTGACCTGGGCGTCGGCCAGGTTGTCCTGCTCGGCGCCCAGGTCGGCACGCGCCGCTTCGGCGGCACGGCGCTGGCGACCGAACAGATCCAGCTCCCAGCCGGCGTCAAAACCAAGCTGGTAGGTCTCGCTGAAGACACGCTCGCCACCGGCGGTCAGGTCCGGCTGCTTGCGGCGGTCGTAGCTGCCGCCGCTGGTCACGTGTGGCAGCTGGTCCAGGCGCTGCTCGACGAACACCGCACGGGCTTCGCGCACGCGCGCCATCGCGATGCGCAGGTCCAGGTTGTCGCCCAGGGCGTCGTGCACCAGTTGTTCCAGCACCGGGTCATCGAACTGCGCCCACCAGCTGGCCACCGGCGAGGTGGTGCTGAACACCGGCGCGGCGGCGCCCTGCAGGACCACCGGCTGCGCCGGTGGTGCCTGGTAGTTGGGGCCGACGCTGACGCAGCCGGCCAGCAGCGCGCTGGCAACGGCGGCGGTCAACACACGGATCACCATGGCAGCACCTCGCCCAGGTAGGTGAAGCTGCCGTTCGGGCCATCGGCACCGATCAGCGCCATGCCCACGCTGGAGCGCGCGCCATCGGCGATTTCGATTTCGCCTTCGCCCCGGTTCATGTCGGTTTTCACGTAGCCCGGGTGCACGGTGTTGACCTTGGTGGTGCCCTCGCGCAGCTCATAGGCCAGCTGCACGGTCCAGGCGTTCACCGCGCTCTTGGACGCGTTGTAGGCCGGCACCGCGAAACCGTAGATCGGCGAACCCGGCTGGCTGTGCAGGGTCAGCGAGCCGAGGATGCTGGACACGTTGACGATACGCCCGGCCGGCGATGCCTTGATCAACGGCAGGAACGCCTGGGTGACCGCAATCACCGCGAACACATTGGTGTCGAAGGTCTGGCGCCAGGTGTCCAGGGTCTGCGCCGACGGCGCCAGCGCGGGGTCGTCGAGCAGGATGCCGGCGTTGTTGACCAGGATGTCCAGCCGGCCATGGCGGTCGGTGACCTCCTGTACGGCGGCGGCGATGCTGGCGGCATCACCGACGTCCAGCTGGATCGCCTCCACCGGCAGGCCTTCGGCCTGCAGCTTCAGCGCTTCGGCCACGGCGGTGTCGCGCTTGCGCCCGGCCAGCAGCGTGTGCACGCCGGCCTGGGCCAGCTGGCGCACGGTTTCCAGGCCGATGCCACGGGTGGCACCGGTGACCAGGGCGATCTTGGAAGTAGCGGTATTCATGGGTGATTCCTCGTAGGGGTCGGGATCAGTGATGCAGGGTGGATTCGCCATGGGTGACCAGCTTGCCGCCGCCATTGCGGCTGACGAACTTGCGCAGCGCCACGTAGAACACCGGGGTCAGGAACAGGCCGAACAGGGTCACACCGAGCATGCCGGCGAACACGGTGATACCGGTCACCGAGCGCACCTCCGCGCCGGCGCCGTGCGACACCACCAGCGGGATGGTGCCGGCGATGAACGCGATGGAGGTCATCACGATCGGACGCAGACGCAGGCGGCACGCTTCCAGCGCGGCTTCCACGATCCCCTTGCCGCCCATTTCCAGCTCGCGGGCGAATTCGACGATCAGGATCGCGTTCTTGCACGCCAGGCCCATCAGCACCACCAGGCCCACCTGCACGAACACGTTGTTGTCACCGCCGGTCAACCATACGCCGAACAGGGCCGACAGCAACGTCATCGGCACGATCAGGATCACCGCCAGCGGCAGCGACCAGCTCTCGTACAGGGCGGCCAGCACCAGGAACGCCAGCAGGATCGCCACCGGGAATACGATGAAGGCGGCCTTGCCCTGGGTGGCCTGCTGGTAGCTCAGGTCGGTCCATTCGGTGGTCATGCCCACCGGCAGCACCTTGGCGGCGATCTCGGTCAGGTTGTTCATCGCTTCGGCCGACGACAGCAGGCGCGGGTCGGCTTCGCCGGCCAGGTCCGCGGCCGGGTAGCCGTTGAAGCGCAGCACCGGGTCCGGGCCGTAGGTTTCCTTGACGGTCACCATTGAACCGATCGGCACCATCTCGCCACGGTCGTTGCGGGTACGCAGCTTGCCGATGTCTTCCACGCTGTTGCGGAACTGGCCGTCCGCCTGGGCGATCACCTGCCAGGTACGACCGAACTCGTTGAAGTCGTTGACGTAGGACGAACCCAGGTAGGTCTGCAGGGTGTCGAACAGCTCGGTGAGCTGCACGCCCTGCGCCTTGGCCTTGACCCGGTCCACTTCGGCATCCAGCTGCGGCACGTTGGCCTGGTAGCTGGTGATCGGGAAGGCCATGCCCGGGGTCTGCGCCACCGCACCCTGCATCTGGCTCACCGCCGTCTGCAACGCACCGTAGCCCAGGTTGCCGCGGTCTTCGATGAACATCTGGTAGCCGTTGCCGTTGCCCAGGCCCAGGATCGGCGGCGGCATCATCGCGAAGGCGAAGCCTTCCTGCAGCCCGGCGATCTTCTGGTTGATCTCGGCGTTGATCTCGGCAGCGGTGCGACCATGGCGCTCGTTGAACGGCTTGAGCGGAATGAACGCCACGCCGGTGTTGGGCGTGTTGGTGAACTGCAGCGCGTTCAGGCCCGGGAACGAAATGGTGTGCGCCACGCCTTCGGTTTCCTGGGCGATCCTGGCCACCTTGCGCAGCATTTCATCGGTACGGGCAATGGACGACCCTTCCGGCAGTTTCACACCGGCGATCAGGTACAGCTTGTCCTGGGTCGGGATGAAGCCCGGCGGCACCACCTTGAAGATGAAACCGGTGGCGACCAGCAGCACCGCATACACCAGGAAAACGGCGCCACGACGACCCAGGATCTTCGACACGCCGCGCTCGTACTTCTCCGAGCTGGACTTGAAGAAGCGGTTGAACGGACGGAATACCCAGCCGAACAGGCGGTCGATGATGCGGGTCGGCGCATCCTTGGCCGCATCGTGCGGCTTGAGCAGGCGCGCGGCCAGCGCCGGCGACAGGGTCAGCGAGTTGATCGCCGAGATCACCGTGGAGATGGCGATGGTGACGGCGAACTGCTTGTAGAACTGGCCGGTCACACCGGACAGGAATGCCATCGGCACGAACACCGCGCACAGCACCAGCGCGATCGCGACGATCGGCCCGGACACTTCCTTCATGGCCTGGTGCGCCGCGGCAAGCGGGGTCAGGCCCTCTTCGATGTTGCGTTCGACGTTTTCCACCACCACGATCGCGTCGTCGACCACGATGCCGATCGCCAGCACCAGCCCGAACAGGCTCAGCGTGTTGATCGAGAAGCCCAGCACGTACAGCGCAGCAAACGTACCCACGATGGACACCGGCACGGCGATCAGCGGAATGATCGAGGCGCGCCAGGTCTGCAGGAACAGGATCACCACCAGCACCACCAGCGCGATGGCCTCCAGCAGCGTGGAGACCACCGCCTTGATCGAGTCGCGCACGAAGATGGTGGTGTCGTACACCGCTTCGTACTTGACGTCGTCCGGGAAGGTCTTCTGCATCTCGTCCATCGTGCCGATCACCGCATCGCGGATCTCCAGCGCGTTGGCACCCGGGGCCTGGAAGATACCGATGCCCACCGCGTTCTTGCCATCCAGCTGCGAGCGCAGGGTGTAATCGCCGGCACCCAGTTCCACCCGGGCCACGTCGGACAGCCGCACTACTTCACCGTCGGTACCGGCCTTGAGCACGATGTCACCGAACTCCTGCTCGCTGCGCAGGCGGCCCTGGGCATTGATCAGGGTCAGGAACTGGCTGTTGGGCATCGGCTCGGCGCCGAGCTGGCCGGCCGAGACCTGCACGTTCTGTTCGCGCATGGCGCGCACCACGTCGCTGGCGGTCAGGCCGCGCGCGGCCACCTTGTCCGGGTCCAGCCAGGCACGCATGGCGTAGTCGCCGCCACCGAAGATCTGCGCGTCGCCCACGCCCTGGATGCGCGCCAGCGCGTCCTTGACGTGCAGGCGGGCGTAGTTGCGCAGGTACAGGGTGTCGTACTTGCCCTTCGGCGAGGTCAGGTGCACCACCATCAGGAAGGTGGGCGACTGCTTCTGGGTGGTCACACCCTGCCGCCGCACATCTTCCGGCAGGCGTGCCTGGGCCTGGGCCACGCGGTTCTGCACCTTCACCGCCGCATCGTCCGGGTCGGTGCCCGGGCGGAAGGTGACGGTCATCTGCAGCACGCCGTCCGAACCGGCCACCGACTTGAGGTACATCATGCCCTCAACGCCGTTGATCGCCTCTTCCAGCGGGGTGGCCACGGTTTCGGCGATCACCTTCGGGTTCGCACCCGGGTACACGGTGCGCACCACCACCGAGGGCGGCACCACTTCGGGGTACTCGCCGATCGGCAGCATGGGTATGGAGATCAGGCCGGCGGCGAAGATCACGATCGACAGCACCGCCGCGAAAATCGGCCTGTCGATGAAGAAACGGGAAAAGTCCATTAGGGGATTCCTGGGTTTTCACCAACGCCGGCGTGCAGCACCCCTGCCGCTGTCGAAGACGACAGCGGGAGCGGTGCCCCACGGGGCGTTGAAAGACACGGTAGAGCCGACCGTTGGTCGGCTGCTCTTCAATTCAATGCAACAGGCGCAGCCGCCGCAGCCGGCTGCATCGCAACCGCCTTGGCCTGCACCGGCATCCCCGGCATGAACACCTTCTGCACGCCATCGATGATCACCCGGTCGCCGGCCGCCAGCCCCTGCTGCACGATACGCAGGCCTTCGGCGGTGCGGCCCAGCTGGATGTCGCGGCGCTGCGCCTTGCCTTCCTTGTCGACCACGTACACGTACTTGCGGTCCTGGTCGGTGAGCACGGCCTTGTCGTCGATCAGCATGGCCTGGAACTCGCCGCTGCCGAGCAGCTGCACGCGGGCGAACAGCCCCGGGGTGAAGGCGCGGTCGGCGTTGTCCAGCAGCGCACGCACGCGGATGGTGCCGGTGCTCCGGGTGACCTGGTTGTCCAGGAAGTCGACCTTGCCCGCATGCGGGAAGCCCTCTTCACCGGACAGGCCGACCTTCACCGGCAGCTCGCTGTCGCGCTCGCTCGGGCGCTCGCCCTTGCGTGCCATCTGCGCGTACCGCAGGAAGGTGCCCTCGTCGGCATCGAAGTACACGAACACGGTGTCCAGCGAGACCAGCGTGGTCAGCACGCTCGCGCTGTCGCCCGCGGTGACCAAGTTGCCGGCGGTGACCATCGCGCGGCCTGCGCGGCCGTTGATGGGGGCGCGCACCTTGGTGAATTCCAGGTTCAGTGCCGCCGCATCCAACGCGGCCTGCGCGGCCTGCACGTTGGCACCGGCCTGGTCGGCGGCGGCGCGGCGCTGCTCCCAGGATTCGGTGGAGATGGCCTGCTGCTCGGACAGCTTCTTGGCGCGCTCGGACTCGCTGCGCGCCAGGGTGGACTGGGTGCGGGCGCGGGTGAGTTCGGCACGGGCGCGGTCGTACTCGGCCTGGTAGCTGCGCGCGTCGATGGTGAAGAGCACATCGCCCTTCTTCACTTCGTCGCCTTCGACGTAGTTGACCTTGTCGATGTAGCCGGACACGCGCGGGCGCAGTTCGACGCTCTGCACCGCCTCGACGCGGCCGCTGAAGTCGTCCCACTGGCTGACCGGCTTGACCAGCACCGGCGCGGCGCTGACCTGCGGCGGCGGCGGGCCGGCGGTTTCGGCCTGGCTGCCGCTGCACGCGGTCAGCACCGCGGCGGCCAGGATCGACACGCCGGCCATGGCCAGCCGTCGGGAGAAGCGATGCGGAGTGGAATTGGAGGAAGTCATGGAATGCATCCGTACGTAGGGGTGGTCAAAGAAAAACAAAATCACGTGGTACTGCCGGGGGCGGTAGCCTGGGACCTGAACCTAGGTAAAGGTCAAGCGACACCGGCGATGTCGCGCCAAGCGGGAGGTCGGTCCAGTTGCAGCAGTCCACGCGGAAGTTCCGCATCGCGGGTGTCGCAGCGCACGATGGCGCGGTTGTCGACGCAGTTGTCGAGCAGGGAAACCACGCGGCGGCCGACCAGCAGCGCGCTCGGCCATTCGATGCAGGCGTTGGCGGCGTTGGTCGGCGTGCACACCGGGTTGCACACTTCCAGCATCTGCGCGCGCACGCCCAGGGCCTGCGCTTCCTGGTGCAGCACCTGCGCGTACATGCGCGTGGCGGCGCCGGTGATGGAGCTTTCGCCATAGCCGGCCCACGGCTTGAAGCCGGCCGGGCTGCCGACCAGCACATAGCGGCGCGGGTGGCCTTCACTCTGCAGCAGCGGCAGCAGGCGGCGGCCGGCGTGCACGTGCGGCATCACGTCGGCCTGCAGCGCCTGCAGCAGCGCATCGCCGCTGCGGTCGATGACCCGACCACGGTTATAGGGGCCGCCCATGGCATCGATGACCGCAGCAAGCGTGCGCGGCCGCTGCGCGATGCGTTCGGCCAGGGCCAGCGCCGAGCCATCGTCTGCGAGCGAGCCCAACAGCGTTTCCAGCCCCGGCTCGTCGGCAAACTGCTCGCGCAGCGCTGCAAGCCGGCCCGGGTCGCGGCCAACCACCAGGACCGGGCTGCCGGCCTCCAGCAGCGCAGCCACGATGCCCTGCCCGACGCTGCCGGTGCCGCCAAGCACCAGCACTTCGGGGGCCAGTGTCCCGTTCATGGGACTTTAACTCCCGTCGCCGGGATAATCCCAATTCGGCCCAGTCGGCCGCCGCTGCGGGCACCCAGGCGCAGGCTCCCGCCGCGCTGCAGGTTGGCGGGCGGGGTGAACTCGCGGAAAGCCTTGCCGGAGAAGGCCGAGGGGCGCTTTTCAACGGTCAGGGCCAGGTCCAGCGAGGGCGTGCGGCCACCGATGACGCGGCCTAGAATGTTCTGCAACCACATGGTTGGCGTCCTCCAATTCGGGAATGGCGCCAGATTAGTCCTCGAACTCCCCCTTGATTAGTCCGAATTAAGGGGAATAATCGTCCCGTACCCGGCACAATCTTTCGGGCACCCTACCCATCCCCCGATATGGACTCCGTCATGGCCCACGATCTCAACGACACGCTGATCTTCGTCAAGGTGGTCGAGCAAGGCAGTTTCATTGCCGCTGCCAACGCGCTCGGCCTGCCCAAGACCACCGTCAGCCGCAAAGTGCAGGAACTGGAAACGCGCCTGGGCGCACGCCTGCTGCACCGGACCACGCGCCGGCTGGGCCTGACCGAGGCCGGCTCGGTGTACCACGAACATTGCCAGCGCATCGCGCGCGAGCTGGAAGAGGCCGAAGGCGCGGTCAACCAGTTGCAGTCCGGCCCACGTGGCTGGCTGCGCTTCACCGTGCCCTATTCGATCGGCATCACCTGGATCGCACCGCTGCTGGGGCAGTTCCACGCCCAGTATCCGGAGATCCAGCTGGACATGCACCTGGGCAACGAAAAGCTCGACCTCATCGCGGGTGAAGCGGACCTGGCGCTGCGCGTGGGCGCCCTGCCCGATTCGAACCTGGTGGCGCGCAAGCTCGGCAGCCTGCGCACGCAGGTGTTTGCCAGCCCCGCCTACATCGAACGCTACGGCGAGCCGCTGCACCCGGACGAACTGCAGTTCCACCGCATCCTGGCGATGCGCAAGGCCCGCAACCTCAACAACAATCGGTTCTTCTGGCAGCTGGGCGAGAACGGCGGCGACCTGCGCGATTTCCCGGTCAATCCACTGCTGGTGGCCAACGATCCGTCGGCGTTGAATGGCGCGCTGGTCTGCGGTGAGGGGCTGCTGCTCACCGGCGATGTGATGGCCAAGCCGTTCATCGAATCGGGCATGGTGCGCCGTGTGCTGGCGGGCTGGACCGGCCCGGAAGTGGACTTCAACGCGGTGTTCGCCGGCGGCCGGCTGGTGTCGCCGAAGGTGCGCGCGTTCGTCGATTTCCTGGTCGAAAAGCTCAACTTCGACGCAAACTACATGCTGGCCCAGTGCCCGGCGGCGAAGCTGGCCAAGCAGCAGCAGAAGGAAGCCGAAGCGGAGCTGCAGGAGACCGGGAAGCGGATCCTGGAGACGGTGACGGCCTGATCGTCGCGGTGGTGCGGCAGGCCGAGCCGGCAGGTAGAGCCGACTGTTAGTCGGCTACGCGCGAAGCGCGTCTTCCTGCATGCCGACGGTGCAGCCGACTAACAGTCGGCTCTACAGAAAATGCCGCCCGTTGGGGCGGCATTTTTGCGTTGCATCGGCGTGGCCGATGCAACGCAGCAATAAAAGGCGCTTGCGCCTTTTATTGCTGCAACGGAATCACGCGGATTTCCACGCGGCGGTTCTTGGCGCGACCGGCGTCGGTGCTGTTATCGGCGATCGGGTAGGCCTTGCCGGCACCCAGCGTCTCGATACGCACGCTCTGAACGCCCTGGGCGGTCAGGTACTGCGCAACCGAATCGGCGCGTTCCTTGGACAGCTTGTTGTTGACCGCGTCACTACCAATGCTGTCCGTGTGGCCAACCACTTCGATCATGGTCTGGTTGTATTCGTTCAGCGTGCTCGCCACGCCGTTGAGCGCACCGTAGAACTGCGGCTTCAGCTGCGACTTGCCGAAGTCGAAGGTCACGCCATCGGGCAGGTTGAGCACGATGTTGTCGCCCTGGCGCTGCACGTCAATACCAGTGTTGGCGGTGCGCTCGCGCAGCTCACGTTCCTGCTTGTTCTGATACGCACCCACGCCGGCGCCGGCAAGCGCGCCAATACCCGCACCCACCATCGCGTGCTGGCGACGTTCGGTCGCGCTGTCACCGGTCAGCAGGCCGGCGGCCACGCCGATGGCGGTGCCGATCAGCGCATTGCGGCCGGTGCGGCTCTGCTGCTCGACCGGGTTGCCGTACTGGTCGCTCTGCACGTAGGAACCACCGGTGGCGCAGGCCGACAGGGCGGCAGCGGTCATCAGGGCCAGGGCCACGTTGCGGGGTGCGGATCGGATCATGTGTTTTCTCCTGAAGTGCCGGCGGTCGGCGTGCGAACGGCCAGAAGCATAAACACGCCGACGCGATGCCGGCATGATGAACACGCACGGATTCGGCATTTCGTTCAGCTTTGGGGCATCAGCCGGTGTGCCGATACGCGGCCAATGCCGCCTCGCGGCCGGCCGCCAGATCCACCAGTGGCACCGCCGGATAGCCCGACGCCAGCTCTGCCAGCAACGACGGCGACTGCCACGGTGCGAAGCGTGCCTTCACTGGCAACGGCGCCAGTTCGGGCACCCAGCGGGTGATGTAACGCGCATGCGGATCGAACTTCTGCGACTGCGTGACCGGGTTGAATATCCGGAAATACGGCGCCGCATCCGCACCGGTGCCGGCCACCCACTGCCAGCCCATGGTGTTGTTGGCCAGGTCCGCGTCCACCAGCGTGTCCCAGAACCAGCGCGCGCCGTGCAGCCAGTGCTGGCGCATGTGCTTGCACAGGAAGCTGGCCACGATCATCCGCACGCGGTTGTGCATGTAGCCGGTGGCCCACAGCTCGCGCAGCCCCGCATCGACGATCGGCACCCCGGTACGCCCCTGCTGCCAGGCCTGCAGCTGTGTCGCGTTCGGCTTGGCCCAGCTGAAGTTCGCGAACCGCGGGTTGAGGTTCTGTTCGGGGGTCTGCGGGAAGTGGTGCAGCAGGTGGTAGGAAAACTCACGCCAGCCCAGCTCGCGTATGTAGCCATCGATATCGGCATCGCGGCTGGCGCTGCGCTCTGCTTCCAGCCGCCGCACGATCTGCCACGGCGAGACTTCGCCGAAGTGCAGGTGCGGCGACAGCAGTGACGTACCCACGCGGTCGGGCAGATCGCGCTGCTGGCGGTAGCCGTTCAACGCACCGTCGATGAACACCGACAGCGCTTCCTGCGCGCCGGTTTCGCCGGGTTGCCAGTGCTCCCAGAACTGCTTGTCCCAGTCCAGCGTCGGCGCCAGTCCCAAGGTGTTCAGTGCCACGCCTTTTGCAGCGTGCGGCGGCAGGGTCTGCGGCAGCCGGGTGGCCGCCGGAATATTCATGCGGGTCAGCGCGTTGCGCCAGAACGGAGTGAATACCTTGTAGGGCCCGCCCTGCAGCGTGGCGATATCCCACGGCTCGAACATCAGGCTGCCGTTGCAGCTGGTCGCCTCGATGCCCTGCTCGCGCAGTTCGCGCTTGATCCGGGCATCGCGCGGTTGCGTGGCCGGTTCGTACTTGCGGTTCCAGTACACCGCCTCGGCGCGGGTTTCGTCGATCAGCGCCTGCAGCTGCGCCTGGCTGTCCCCCTGGCGCAGCACCAGCGCCGACCCGCGCGCACGCAGGTCCGCATCCAGCGCGGCCAGCGAGCGGTGCAGCCATGCGTTCGACGCACCGCCCGGCGCCCACGCACCCTCCTCGTCCGGTGCATGGATATAAACCGGCACCGGGGTATGCCCCGCCTCCAGCGCGGCCTGCAATGCCGGGTTGTCCTGAAGACGAAGATCACGGCGGAACCAGACCAGAGCTACCGACACAAGCACTGCCTACGCTGAAAGAGAGCCACATGATAGCCATCTGGAGTGAAGGCATTGCACGCGCCCTTCGCGCCACGGCGATGTCCCCTGCACCGCTCGTGCACGGCTCAAGCGGGAAGGTGGGCACATGCCCCAGCCGGTCCCTGCCAAGGCAACACCTCGTGGTCGCCGGCGCCTTCTCTCCACTTTCCGGAACCATGCCCATGACGCCGATCCAGCCTGCTGTCGCTTATTCCGCTGACGTGGAACAGCGCGCGCCTGACGAAGACGCCACCATCGCCGAACTGGTGGAGGTATTCACCCGCATGGCCGGCGTGGTTGCCGAGCATGAAGGCCATGCGCACCGTGCGGTGCATGCCAAGGGGCACGCGCTGCTGCGCGGGCGCTTCCGCGTACTGGATGGGCTCTCGCCCGAACTGAGCCAGGGCCTGTTCGCCGCACCCGGTGAGTACGACGCCCTGGTGCGGTTGTCCTCGCCGCCGGCCGAGCAGCTGCCCGATACCGTCTCTACGCCGCGCGCGATGGCCGTCAAGATCATGGATGTGCCCGGCGCGCGCGTGGACGGCGGCGACGAGCAGCACAGCCAGGATTTCCTGATGGTCAACGGCCCGGCCTTCAACACGCCGGGCATCAGCGGCTTCCTCCGCTCGGCCAAGCTGCTGGCCGCCACCAACGAGCGCATGCCGCGGACCAAGCAGGTGCTCTCCGCCACGCTGCGCGGCACCGAGGCGGCGCTGGAGGCAGTGGGTGGCCAGAGCGCATCACTGAAGGCGCTCGGTGGCGAACCGCAGCACCATCCGCTCGGCGAAACGTTCTTCACCCAGGTCCCGTTCCGCTACGGGCCGTACATGGCCAAGTTCTCGTGGGTGCCGGTGTCGCCGGCACTGGTCGCGCTGACCGGGCAGAAGCTGCCTTCCGAAGCCGACACGCAGCGTGAGGCGGTGGCCGCGTTCTTCGCCCAGCCCGGCGCCGTGGCCGAGTGGGAGCTGCGCGTGCAGCTCTGCCGCGATCTTGAAAAGATGCCGATCGAAGACGCTTCGGTGGTCTGGCCGGAGGAACTCAGCCCGTTCCAGCCGGTAGGTCGGCTGGCGGTCGGTGAGCAGTCATCCTGGAACACCGACGCCGAGGCCAGCGAAGACCGCCTCGCCTTCGCTCCCTGGCACGCGCTGGCGGCCCATCAACCGCTGGGCAACATCAACCGCGCACGCCGGATCGTGATGGCCGCCTCGCGCGACTTCCGCGCCCGCTTCAACCGTTGTCCCATCCACGAGCCTTCGGCACCCAACGTTTAGTGCCACGCCCTGCGTGGCGGCTTCACACGCGCACGCCAGAGCGCACGAGCCGAAGCTCATCCAACCCCTGCTCGCGCGTGATCGCGTCGCGCAAGTGCAGCTCACGCCGCGCCTTGCGCGTATCCAGCGTCACTTCAACCGCCGAGGCAGCGTACTGCTGCCGGGTCAGAGGACCGCGTACCCGTCCACCACTCACTGCCGCCAGTGCATCGCCCAGCGATGCCAGTGCCCACAGCAGCGCACGCGGGACCGACTTTTCCGGCGCGGCGATCCCCTGCGTTTCCAGCAGCGCGGTGATGAAGGCACGGAACTGGACAGGCTGCTCGTCGGCGATGAAATAGACCTCGCCCGGTCGTGCATGGCGCAGCGCTGCCGAGACAGCCGCGCACAGGGTCGCGATGTGGGTGGTGGAGGTCAGGTAGTTGCCGCCCGAAATCCAGGCAAGCTGTCCGCTCCGCGCCGCGTCGCACAGCTGTGGCAGTGCGGTGGTGTCGTCGCGGCCCCACACGAACCGTGGGCGCAGCACGCTGACCGCAAGGTGTTCGCTGTTGGCCGCCAACGCAACCCGCTCCGCCTCGGCCTTGCTGCGCGAGTAGCCACCGATGGAGCGGCGTGGCAGTGGCGTGCGCTCGTCCACGCCTGGCAACGCGCGCCCGCTGGCCAGCACCGACTCGGTGCTGAGCAGGAGCACGCGGGCGACGCCCGCCTGTCCGGCGGCGTCGATCACCCGGCGCGTGCCATCGACGTTGACACGATGCTGGCGCCCCCCACCGGCCACATGGTCGGTATCGGCGGCCGCATGGACAACGGCGTGGCAGCCCTGCATGCCCGTGGCCAGGTCACCCGAGAGCAGGTCGGCGCGGAATGCCCGTGCGCCGCGCTGTTCGACTGCGCGCGCCGCTGCTTCGCTGCGCGCCAAGGCCACCACGGCGTGGCCCTGGGAGACCAGTGAGGTGATGAGGTTGCGACCGACATAGCCACTGCCGCCGGTAAGGAAAATCCGCTGGAGAGAAGACATGGGGGGTCCTGCAGCCGCTGCCGGGCCGCATTGATGAGTGGGAGAGAAGACAGGTGGGCGTAACGTCGCCCCAAACCGATGGATCAGTCAGGCGGTACCTGCTCCACCAGCCACGCGATGTCCCGCAGCAGCTGTTCCCGCTGTTGCGCGGGCCAGCGGTGGTAGTCGAGCGCTTCGAGAAGTTTCAGTCCTTCCAGCGCCAGGTACGCCAGCATCGCGCCACGAGGCTGCTGCGAGGTGGTTTCGACCGCCTCGATCACCTCGCGCTGGTGTTGCTGGAACGGCCCGCGCAGGCTCGAGTCGCCGGCCATGGCCGCCACCAGGCTCAGGGCGACCGGTCGGAAGGCGTCCGGCAGCGGCTGTGCAGCGGCCGCCAGCCGACCCTTGATGACCGGACTGTCATGCGCGGGCACCGCGTCAACCGCGGCCTGGTTCTGGGCACGGTCCCGCTGCAGCGCGCGCACCAGTACGGCCTGCACCAGTGCGGTCTTGCTGCCATGGTCGTACAGCACGCTGGCCTTGCTGATCCCGGCCTCGGCTGCAACGGCCTCCAGGGTAAGCCCGGGAACGCCATGGCGGGCCACCACCCGTTCGGCGGCGTCCAGCAGGTGATTCGGGTCGATGGAGCGCGGTCGGGCCATGTCGTTACCAATTAATATCCGTCCGGATGGATATTAATGGGTCGGCAACCAGAGGTCAATCCACGGAAGGCGTGGACCGCTGCAGGCTTTCCCGCGCGGTGTGGCCGAAGCAGCGCTGGTACTCGCGGCTGAACTGCGACAGGCTCTCGTACCCGACGGCAAGCGCCGCCGTGGTCACGTTGACGGCCTGGGTTTCGAGCAGCCGCCGTGCTTCGAGCAGACGCAGCTGCTTCTGGAACTGCAGTGGCGAGATGCCGGTGACCGCGCGGAAGCGCCGGTAGAACAGTGACACGGACATGTTGCTGGCCGCCGCCAGCGACTCCACCTGAAGCGGCTGACGGAAATGCCGGCGCAGGTGCACCACCGCTTCGGCAATCCGGTGCAACGTGCCTTCCGGGCGCGCCATTGCCGCAACCTCCGGGCCGGTTGGCCCGGTCAACAGCCAGTAGCTGAGTTCGCGCAACAAGGTGGGCACCAGCACCGCCGCCGCATCGTCGATACGCACCGCTTCAACGATGCGTGCCACGCAGTCCAGCAGCGGCGCTGGCAGGGTATGTACGCTGAGGCCGGAGGCCGCGGCGAGGGCTGACGGCCCCGGGTCCAGCCCGGCCAGCACCTGCTGCAGCACGCCCGTGTCCAGCTCGATCGAGACGCCCATGAACGGCTGTGCCCTGCTGGCCGCCAGCACGCGCCCACTTGCCGGCATCGCGATCCCGGTCACCAGTCCCTGTCCGGCACGGTAATCGAGGCTGCGTCTTCCGGCCAGAACCTGCTTTGCCCCCTGCACGACCACACCCAACGCGGGCCGGTACAGCGCATGGGTGGGCATCCGGGCACGGTGGGTCGTCGATACGATCACGCCCGGCAGCGGCGACAGTACACGGTCGCCCTCTCCGGCCGATCGGCTCAGGAGGCTCTCCACTGCGTCATGCAGACGCGTCAGCATGCCACCCCCGCGCGGAGGGGTGCAGGATCAGGCAAATGCCTGCGCGTAACTTGCAAGAGCGCGGCGCGGCACCCCGCGATCATGCCTGCTCGTTCCCCTCGTCTGGTTATCGCATGCACACTGGCTCTCCACTTCTCCCCGCCCGCGTGGCCCTGGTCACCGGCGGCAACAAGGGCATTGGCCGCAGCATCGCGCTGCAGTTGGCCACGCGCGGTTGGGATGTGATCTTAACGTACCGCAGCGACCCCGCCGCCGCCCGCAGCGTGGCCGCGGACATCGCACGTCAGGGCCGCGACGTGATGACCCTGGCGCTGGACGTCACCGACAGCGGGAGCTTCCCGGCATGCCTGGCCGCGATGACCGGTTGGCTGCAGTCCCGAGGCCAGGGCCAGAAGCTCGACGCGCTCATCAACAATGCCGGCGCGCACGCACCGGCACCGTTCGGTGCAATCACCGCCGATGACATCGACCTTCTGCATGCGCTGCACTTCAAGGGGCCGCTGCTGCTGACCCAGGTGCTGTCACCGCTGCTGGCCGACGGGGCGCGCATTGTGAACCTGTCCAGCAGCCTCACCCGCCACACCGCCGCCGGCAGCCTCGTCTACGCCGCCATGAAGGGCGCGCTGGAGGTGATGACCCGCTATCTGGCGCTGGAACTGGGTCCGCGCGGCATCACCGTCAATGCGGTGGCACCCGGCCCCACGCAGACGGATTTCTTCGGCGGCGCGGTGCGCGACAACCCCGACGTGCAGCGTTATGTCAGCGACCACACCGCACTCGGGCGCCCGGGCCACGCCGAGGATATCGGGGCGATGGTGGCCGCGCTGGTCGGGCCCGACAACCACTGGGTGACCGCGCAGCGGATCGAGGTGGGCGGCGGGATCCTGCTGTAGGCCCGGGCGGTGCTGAGGCTCAATCGCCCTTGGCGCGGCGTTGCTGCGCGTCGAAGCGCTGCATTGATTCGCGGATGAGCGCCTTGGCTTCGGCCGCGTTCCCCCAGCCGCTGAGTTCCACTGGATTGCGCCCTTCCGGCAGGTCCTTGTAGACGCGGAAGAACGCTTCGACGCGCTGGCGTTCGATCAGCGGCAGGTCCTGCAGGTCGCGGATGTTGGCGTAGGTCGGGTCGATCTTGTCGGTCGGCACGCCGATCACCTTCTCGTCGTGCTCGCCTTTGTCGACCATCTTCAGGTAGCCGATCGGGCGGAAGCGCACGATCACGCCGGGATGCAGCGGTTCGCGGGTCAACACCAGTGCATCCAGCGGGTCGTTGTCGCCGGCCAGGGTGCGCGGCATGGAGCCGTAGTTGGCCGGGTACGCAACCGGCATCGACTGGAAGCGGTCGACGTGGACCAGGCCGTCTTCCTTGATCTCGTACTTGGTGAAGCTGCCGGCCGGGATTTCCACGGCCAGGTTGGCTTCCTCCGGCGCTTCCTTCGGCTGGGCGGCCAGGAACGGGTGCAGCACCGCGTTGCTGGCGAGACTGGCGCCGGTGAGCAGCAGCAGTGCGGCAGCCAGGGCGATCAGGGCAAGCTTGGGTTGCGGGTTCATGGCAGTCCTTATTCCCAGCAGCGGTCGGCACGACCCTTCAGGGTCTGGGTACGCGTGCAGTCGCGGGGGGCGATGCGGCCCTCGGTGAGTTCGGTCTTGCGCTTGCTGCCGTCGGCCTCGCGGTTGAGTTCGAAGCCGTCGTACAGGCGGCCGGTGACCGTGCGTGCTTCATAGCGCATGTGCCGTGGATCGATCGTGAGCACCTGGTACAGCTGGGTGTCCTCACCGACCGGCGCCATCGTCGCGCGGGCTTCGTCGGACAGCCGGTACTGCTTGGGACCGGCCACGGTCACCACGTACTGCGGGGTGGCCGCCTGGCCTTCGCCACGGCGCCCGTAGGTGTGGTCGTGGCCCTGCAGCACCAGGTCCACGTTGTGGCGGCGCACCACCGGCAGCAGCACATCGCGCAGCTCGGCGTTCTCGCGTCCCTCGCGCGGCGAATAGAACGGCTGGTGCAGCAGCACGATGCTCCACGGGTGTGGGTTGTCGGCCAGCACCTTGTCCAGCCACGCCGCCTGCGCCTGGGCCGTGCCCAGGTCCAGCGCCGAGGTGCCGTCCAGCACGGCGATGCGCACGCCCTGGTAGTCGAACCAGTAGGTGCTGGTGGCCGCGGCATCCACGCCGTTGCGCGGCAGGGCGAAGGTCACCGGCCAGTGCCGGCCCAGCACGCGGCGTTCCTGCGGGGTGTCTTCGAATTCCTCGAAGTACTCATGGTTGCCGATCGCCGGTGCCACTGCGGTTTCCTGCGGCAGCCAGCCGGCGGCAGCGAACCACTCGCCCCACTCGCTGTCGTCCACGCCGTCACCGCCACTTACGAGGTCACCGGCAAACAGGGTCAGGCGCGCATCCGGTGCGGCCTTGATGCCGGCACGCAGCACGCGCGAGACGTGGCTGACGTTCTTGTTCTGGGTGTCGCCGAAGTACAGCAGGGTCAATGGCTGGTCGGCCCGCCCGGCGGTACGCAGCTGGTTCCAGGCGCTCCAGGTGCCATTGCCCTGCACCCGCCACAGGTACAGCGTATCCGGCGCCAGGCCAGCGACGTCGGCACGGTGATGGTGCGAAGGGCCCAGTTCGGTGTCCAGCGTCGCGGTCACGGCGGTGACGCGCGTTGGCGTGCCGACATCGGGCGAGTCGCCTGCAACGACCCATTCCAGCAGCGGCGTGCTGACGCTGGTATCGGTACGCCACGCCACGGCGAAGCCCCGCGATGCGTCCTGCGTCGGCGATGCCACGATGCGGTCCGGGAAGCCGGTCGCCGCGTAATGCCGGTTGCCGGCCGGCACCTGGGTGTTCGGTTCGGCCTTGCCCTCCGGCCTTGCCCAGCTGGCGGCGCTGCCCAGCAGCAGCACGACCGCGAGCGCGCGGGCGCATGCATGGATACCGCTCACTTTGCACACTCCAGCGGCAGCGACAGCTGTTTGGCCACGCTGGCCCAGTCGAACGCGACCACGCCCTGGTCGTCATGCACGGCATACAGCGCGCCATGCGGGAAGCGCGGCGAGGCGGCCTGGTCCAGCCAGATGCCGTCGGTATTGGCCACCGTGTTGCCCTGGAACGCGCCGACATGCTTCAGCGTGTGGCGGTCGAACAGGTGGAACACGCTGCGATCCTTGCCCTGTTCGGTGGTGATCCACCAGCCGTCCTTGCCGCAGGTGCGCAGCATCACGCCTTCGGCCTGCGCCTTGAACGCATCGCGGCCGAAGGTGGTGCCGCTGAATTTCCCTTGCAGCGAGTACACCTTGATTTCGCTGGCATAGGTTTCGTCTTCTTCGGCGATCAGCAGGCGGTCGTTGGCCGGATCGCCCCAGATCGATTCAACCACGCGCAGGGCGCCCTTCTCGCTGGTGTCGCCGATGCTGCCGACCAGGCTGGCCTGCGCCTTGCCGTCCGCCACCTGCAGTGCGTAACGACGCACGCGCTTGTCCAGTTCGGCCAGCGGCGGCAGCACGTCGTTGCCCTGCGCATCTTCGCCGGCATCGTAGGAATCGGTCACGTACACGTCGTAGCCGCTGGCCTGCTTGTTGACCCACAGTCCATACGGCTTGCGCAGGTCATCGGCCGCGAACGTCCCCAGCGGGGTGAATGACGGCAGCTGCAGCACCTGCACGCGGTGGTTGTCGCGCTCCACGATCAGCACCAGGTCGTCGACCACGGCGATGCCGTTGGGGCGGACGAATTGGCCCGGGGCGGTGCCAGTGCTGCCGACATCGCGCAGGTGCGCGCCGGTCTGGCCGTCATAGACCACCAGCTTGTCAGTGGCCTTGGCGGTGGCGATCAGCCACACCTGCCCTTCCGGCGAGGTCCAGCTGGCCGGTGAATCGATGTTGTCGGCCGGGGTCATCGGGGTGAGGAACGCTTCGGCCACGGTGGCCACCGAGCGCCCGGTGGTCGCCGCCGCCGGGTCTGCTGCGGGTGCGTTCGATGCCGCCGGTACCGGCGTGACGGCCGGTCTGCAGCCGGCCAGCAGCGCCAGCGCGAGCAGGCCCAGTGCGGGACCTGCGCGCATCACAGCGCCACCTTCAGGCCGAGCGCGTAGGTGCGGCCGTATTCTTCGTTCTGCAGGGTGCGCGAACGCACGCCCTGGTAGAGCTCCAGCGGCTTGTCGAGCAGGTTCTGCGCTTCCAGGTACACGCTTACGTTGTCGGTGATCTTGTAGTCCAGGCTGAAATCGAGCTGCGTGTTGGGTGCCACGAAGATGTCGTAAGCGCGGCTGTCGCCCAGCGTATCCAGGTACTCGCTGCGGTAGACGGCGGCAAGGCGGGTGCTGAAGCCGGCCTTCTCGTAACCAAGGTGTGCGCTGTACACGTGCTTGGAGGCACGCGGCAGGGTGAAGTCCTCGTCGGCACGGCCATCCAGGCCCGGGTCGAAATCGGTGTCCAACCAGGTGCCGCTGGCACCGACCAGCAGGCCATCCCAGCCGGCGGGCAGGAAGCTGAGCTGCTGCTGCCAGTTGAACTCGGCGCCGTAGACCTTGGCCTTGTCGCCGTTGATCACGCGGGTGACGTCGAAGCCGGGGTATTCGGGATCGCTGTCGCTGACGGTGTTGACGATGTAGCCG
Organism: Stenotrophomonas sp. SrG; assembly: GCF_050031795.1. Lineage (NCBI taxonomy): Bacteria > Pseudomonadati > Pseudomonadota > Gammaproteobacteria > Lysobacterales > Lysobacteraceae > Stenotrophomonas > Stenotrophomonas sp. SrG. The sequence goes on along the minus strand of NZ_JBNBBE010000014.1, from coordinate 100,905 downwards.
TCGATGGATTTATGGAACAGGCCCAGCGAGAGGATGCCGGTGCTGCCGATGTAGCGCTCGAACGAGAGGTCCACGTTGCTGGATTCGTACGGATCCAGTTCCGGGTTGCCCAGCCGCACTTCCTCGTCGCCGCGGTTGTAGCCGATGCGCGGGGCGATGTCGCCGAACGACGGGCGCGACACGGTCTTGTTGGCGGCTGCGCGCAGCACCCAGTCGCTGCCGGCGTCGTAACGCAGGTGCACGCCGGGCAGCACGTTGGTGTAGCTGCGGTCGGCGGTGAGCGGGGTCACGGTGTAGCTGCGGCCGTTGGCGGCCACGTCCACCTGGTTGCCGGTGGCCTGGAACTGGGTGTTTTCCACCCGCACGCCGCCGATGATGCGCAGGTTGCCGACGTCCCAGGTGCCCATGGCATAGCTGGCGAAGATGTCTTCGCTGGCCGTGTAATCCTCTTCCAGCGAGGTCATCGCATTGGCGCCGACATCCTGCGGGCGGGCACTGTACTGGCTGCCGAACCGGGCCCAGTAGCGACGCATCGCATCCGAGCTCATGCCCTGGCCGAGGCTGCCGCCACGATGGTCGGGCGTGGTGGTGGTCCAGTCGGACAACGCCACGTCCGGACCCACGCGCAGTTCGCGCTCGTCGGTGTCCACGTCGCGGTCGCGCCAGCGGCCCAGCAGGCCGAACTTGTAACTGCTGTTGTCGCCGTCGAAGCGGATGTTGACCTGGGCGCTGTGCTCCTTGTCGTCCACGCGCTTGGGCGAGACCACGAAACGGTCGAAGTCGTAGTTGCCGTTGTCCATCCAGTTGGCATCGCTGAGCGTGTAGCGCGGGATGCCGCTGTTCTGGTCCACGGTGGCGGCCAGGTCATCGCCGTTGTACTCGAAGCGCGCTTCCATCTCGTCGTTGACGCGTTCTTCGGTACGGGTGTAACCAACCTTGTAATCCAGCACGGCGTTGGTCAGGCGGTTCTCGCCGCCCAGGCTGGCGGCGAAGGTGTTTTCCTTCTTGGTGCGGTAGCGCATGCGCTTCTGGATCGCATCGGCCGGCAGGTCGTCGACCCGGAACTGGTTGTTGCCCAGCGCGGTGACCTCGCCATCGCCGAAGTTGAAAATGGTGCGCTGGCGGGTTTCGGCGTCATCGAACTGGCTGTACAGGGTGCGCAGGTAGTACTGGCTGTCTTCGCTGGGGCGCCAGTCGAAATTGAGGTTGGCGCCGATGCGCTTGCGCTCGATCTCATACTTGCGGTGCTGCAGGCTGTTGGCGAACAGCTCGTCTTCGCTGCCGCCGTCGAATTCGCCGTACTCGACTTCGCTGTTGTCGGACTCGAACTTGCGGTTCTGGTAGTTCACGCCCAGCGCCACGCCGAAGGTATCGGCGAACACTTCGCTGTAATTGAACGCGGCCTTGGGGCTGGTGTGCCCGGACAGCTCCTGGTGGCTGGCTTCGATCTTGCCGCGCAGGCTGCGCCCGTCGCGGTCGAACGCCGAGGCGGACTCGACCAGGATCGCGCCGCCGATGGCGTCGCCGGGCATGTCCGGGGTCGGCGACTTGACCACGCGCAGGCGTTCGGTCGAGTCGGAGGGGATCACGTCCAGCGGTGCGGCGCGGCTGGAATCTTCGGGAGTGCCCACGGCGATGCCGTCGATGCTGACGCTGTTGAGGTTGGCATCCAGGCCGCGCACCACCACGAAACGGCCCTCGCCCTGGTCACGGGTGACGCTGACGCCGGGCAGGCGCTGCAGCGATTCGGCCACGTTCTTGTCCGGGTAGACGCCCATGGCATCGGACGATACCGCGTCCTGGATGGCATCGCTGCTGCGCTTGAGGTCGACCGCGCGGGTCTGCGATTCCAGCTGCGGGCGCACTTCCACCCGGTCCAGCTCGGTGGCTGCGGCAGCGCCGGCGAGCTCCCCGCTCGCGGCGGCCACGGCAGGCGCGGTGGACAGGACCAGCAACGACAGGCTGATGGCCAGCCCCAACGGCGATTTGTTCTGCACGGCTTCCCCAACGGTGTAAAGGTTGGGTCAGCACGGTATGTCCGGGAGGTTGCATGAACGTGACACCGGTGGCGATTGTGACGCTCGGGGGCGGGCTATGGCCGGCCATGGCACCGGTGCGGCAAAATGGCGTTCTCCCCGTTTTGTTGGCATTCCCATGAAAATCGTCGAAGTTCGCCACCCGCTGGTGCAGCACAAGATCGGCCTGATGCGCGATGCGTCCCTGAGCACCAAGGACTTCCGCGAGCTGGCCAACGAACTGGGCGGCCTGCTGGCCTACGAGGCCACCGCCGACCTGGACACCGAAGCGCACACCCTTTCCGGCTGGGCCGGCCCTGTGACCGTGCAGCGCATCGCGGGCGCGAAAATCACCGTGGTGCCGATCCTGCGCGCCGGGCTGGGCATGCTCAGCGGCGTGCTGTCGCTGATTCCGGCGGCGCGGGTCAGCGTGGTCGGCCTGCAGCGTGATGAGGAAACCCTGCAGCCGGTGCCCTACTTCGAGCGCCTCACCGGCCGCCTGGAAGAACGCGATGCGCTGATCCTGGACCCGATGCTGGCCACTGGCGGCACCCTGATCGCCACCATCGACATGCTCAAGCGCGCCGGGGCGCGGCGGATCAAGGGGATTTTCCTGGTGGCCGCGCCGGAGGGCATCGCGGCCGTGCAGGCGGCGCACCCCGATGTGGAGATCTTCACTGCCGCGATCGATGCGCGGCTCAACGAGAAGGGCTACATCCTGCCGGGCCTGGGCGATGCCGGTGACCGCATCTTCGGGACCCGCGTGGCCGGTTGATCCGCGCGCCGTCAGGCCAGCGCGCGGGCCTTCAATTCACCCTGTTCGTGGGCGGTACCGAACCGCCCTTTCTCATCGCGGGTGACCTGGGCCAGCGCGCATTCGGGGTCGTGGGTAAAGAACAGGTGCACGTTGCGCGCCAGCTTGTCTTCCAGGAAGCTGCGTTTCTCGTCGATCAGCAGTTCGGCGTTGCGGTCGTAGCCCATGGTGATCGGCACGTGCACCCATGAACGCCCGGGAATGAGGTCGGCACAGAACACCACGCCACCGCGCGGCTCGCCCTGGACCTGTTCGGGGCCGACGATCTCGGCCAGCATCAGGCCCGGGGTGTGCCCATCGCTGAAGCTGAAACGCACGCTTGTGCCCAGCGTGCGCGAATACGGTCCCTGCACGATCTCCAGCCGCCCGCTGTCGCGCAGCAGCTGCGGCAGTTCGGGAATGAAGCTGGCGCGGTCGCGCGGGTGTGGGTCCAGCGCGCGTTCCCAGTGTTCGGCACCGACCAGGAAGGTCGCGTTGGGGAACAGCAGCTCCGGCGCGCGGCCTTCGCTCCACGGCGCCAGCAGGCCACCGGCGTGGTCGAAATGCAGGTGGCTGAGGACCACCACGTCGATGTCCTCATGCTCGAAGCCGGCTTCGCGCAACGATTCGATCAGCACGTGGCTGGGTTCCTGCACGCCGTAACGATCGCGCAGCTTCGGCTCGAAGAACGCGCCGATACCGGTTTCGAACAGCACGGTCCTGCCGGCCAGCGGGCTGGCCAGCAGTGCACGGCAGGCCAGTTCGATCCGGTTGAGATCGTCCGGTGCCGCCCATTTTTCCCAGACCGCACGCGGCGCATTGCCGAACATCGCGCCGCCATCGAGCTTCTGTGAGTTACCGCGGATGGACCATAGTTTCATCGGTAAATTATCCGGCGGGCTGCGTTAATAATTCGCTATCCGCCGGCATGAAAAACCCCGCCGTGGCGGGGTTTCTGGTTTACCGTGCCGCCGCAGGAGCGACCGCTCCCGAACCGACCGGGTTGCGCGGGTCGCTGCCCACGCTGAGCTGGTTGCTGCGGCGGTTCCACTCCACCGTCTGCAGGTTGCCCCACACATGGCTGGAGCCGCGCCCGCCTTCGGCGCTGTCGCCGGGCAGGTCGATCTTGTGGCCCATCGCCTGCAGCTGCTGGATGGTGCCCGCATCGAACGCACCGGTTTCAGCCTCGATCACGTCCGGCAGCCACTGGTGGTGGAAGCGCGGCAACGCCGCAACCTGCTGGGCGTCGAGGCCATCGTCGTAGCCCAGCACGCCCAGCAGCACCATGGTGATGATGCGGCTGCCGCCCGGGGTGCCGAGCACCACGACCTTGTCGGCCGATTCCATGAAGGTCGGGGTCATCGAGCTGAGCATGCGCTTGCCCGGCTTGGGCGCGTTGGCCGCATAGCCCATCACGCCGAACGCGTTGGGCGTGCCCGGCTTGAGCGCGAAGTCGTCCATCTCGTTGTTGAGCAGCACGCCGGTGCCCGACGGAATCAGGCCCGAGCCGTACAGCAGGTTCACGGTCTGGGTGGCGCCCACGCGGTTGCCCTGCTGGTCGATGATCGAGAAGTGGGTGGTCTCGTCGTCTTCCAGCGGGGTCGGGTTGCCCGACAGCAGGTCGCTGGGGGTGGCCTTTTCCGGGTGGATGGTGGCGCGCAGGCCCTGGGCGTAATCGCGGCTGGTCAGCACTTTCTGCGGAATCTGCACGAAGTCCGGATCGCCCAGGAAGAAGGTGCGGTCACGGAACGCGCGGCGCATCGATTCCACCACCAGGTGGGTGCGGTGGGCCGGATCCATCGCCTTCAGGTCCCAGCCTTCCAGGATCTGCAGCATCGAGGCCAGTGCGATGCCACCGGACGACGGCGGCGAGGCGGTGGTGATCTTCCAGTCGCGGTAATTGAACACGATCGGTTCGCGCTGCTTGACCCGGTAGCCGGCCAGCTCGTCGGCCGTCCACTTGCCACCGGCCTGCTTCACCCCGGCCAGCAGGAGCTTGCCGGTCTGGCCCTTGTAGAAGCCATCGAATCCGCCTGCGGCCAGGCGCTCCAGCGTCTGCGCCAGCTCCGGCTGCTTGAACACATCACCTTCGGCGATCGGCTTGCCATTGCGCAGGTACACCTCGCGCGTGCCGGGGTAGCGCTCCATCACTTCACGGCGCGAGGCATAGCCCTTGGCCATGCGCGCATACACCGGGAAACCCTCGCGGGCGATGCGGATCGCCGGGGCCAGCGATGCCTGCAGCGGCAGCTTTCCGTGCTTGGCCGACAGCTCCACCAGCGCCGCCGGCAGGCCGGGAATGCCGGCCGACCACGGGCCGTTCACCGACCGGTCGCGGTCCAGCTCGCCCTTGCTGTCCAGGAATGCTTCGGGGGTCGCGGCGGCCGGCGCGGTCTCGCGCGCGTCCAGCATCACGTCCTTGCCGGTCTTCGCATCGTGCAGCAGGAAGAAGCCACCGCCGCCCAGGCCGGAGCTGATCGGTTCGACCACTGCCAGGGTGGACGACACCGCTACTGCGGCGTCAAACGCGTTGCCGCCCTTGGCCAGGATCTCCATCCCCGCTTCCGTGGCCAGGTGATGCCCACTGGCGATGGCGACGCCTTCAGGATGCGCGGCCAGCGTGGCCTGCGGCGCAGGCTCGGCGGCCCACAGGGCCGGTGTCCACAGCAGGAGCAGCAGCAACCAGCGACGGGAGGGGGTGTTCATTCGGGCGCAGACTCCACATAGAGTTCGGGATGATCGCGCTGGAGCCCATGCAGCTTGGCCAGCAGCGCTTCCTGGGTTTCGGGAATGTCCGGATCGGGATCGATGCATTCCACCGGGCAGACGACCACGCATTGCGGTTCGTCGAAATGCCCCACGCATTCGGTGCAGCGTGCAGGGTCGATCACGTAGATGGTTTCACCCATCGAGATGGCCTGGTTGGGACAGGCGGGCTCGCATACGTCACAGTTGACGCAGAGCTCATTGATTTTCAGCGACATGGCGTTACTCCACGCCAGTGCCGGCAGAGGAAAACCGGCTTGCGCAGCTGCGCGGGCCGGTCAACGGCGGCGTCCACGAAGGACGCCGCCCGGGCCGCGCACACGTGCGCGGCCGCCATGGCACGGCTTACTTGGCTTCGACGAAGATGTACTCGGCGCCGGTCGGCTGGACGATCGACTGGACGCGGGCGTTGTCGGCCGCCTGGCCGATGAACACCACGCGCACACCCTTCATCGAGTCGGCGGACACGTCCTTGAACACGGCCTGGATCATGTCGGCCATCTTGCCCGAGGCGGACGAACCGAAGGCCAGCATGTTGCCCGGCTGCACGCCACGGGCGACAGCAGCGGTGGCGCTCTCGACCTGGCGGTCGTACTTGGCCTGGAACTCCGGATCCGATTCCGGGGACAGGTAGTACAGGAACGGGCTGTTGGTGATGTTGCCCATGTTCTGCACGGCGACGGACTGCAGGTACTTCTTCCAGCCCGCATCGTCATCCTTGGCCGGGGCGACGAGCGCCTGCTGGGCATCGGCGACCGGTGCGGCTTCTTCCTTCTTGCAGGCGGTGAACGCCAGCGCGAACGACGCGATCAACATGGCACGCATGGTGTTGTTCATGGAGTCTCCCTCTTGGTGATGCTTGGTATGTGTGGGTCTTGGGGTTTACGTGGGGCCAGACTTCGCTTCGCGGACCTTGCGCAGCGCCTCGAGCACCGAGGCCGGCACGAAGCCGGACACGTCGCCGCCAAGACGGGCGATCTCGCGGACCAGCGAGGACGAAATGAAGCTGTGCTGCTCGGCCGGGGTCAGGAACAACGTCTCGACCTCCGGAATCAGGTGGCGGTTCATGCTGGCCATCTGGAATTCGTATTCAAAATCGGAGACCGCGCGCAGGCCGCGCAGCAGCACCCCGCCCTGCTCGGAGCGCACGAAATGTGCCAGCAGGGTGTCGAAACCGCGCACTTCCACGTTGCGGTGGTGGGCCAGCGCATCGCGCGCCAGCGACACCCGCAGCTCCAGCGGCAGCGAAGGCCCCTTGGACGGGCTCTGCGCCACGCCGACCACCAGCTTCTCGAACAACGGCGCGGCCCGGTTCACCAGGTCGATGTGACCGTTGGTGATCGGATCGAAGGTGCCCGGGTATACGGCGATGCGGCGGTTGGCTGCGGTCATGCGGAAGCTACGCGTTCTGATCTGGTGAAAGTGTAGCAGTGGCGCGCCTGTACAGGGCAAAGCGGACCTCGCGGGTAGCGCCCTCCCGGTGCAGCAGCCAGCCCGGCGGCAGGCGCAGGGTCTGCCCGGCCGGCGACTCCAGGTACAGCCAGGCATCGGCCGCCAGGTGCGGCCCCAGCCCCGCCAGCACGGCCTCCCACAGCCCGTCGGCGAATGGCGGGTCGATGAAGACGATGTCGGCCAGCCCCGACGGCCGCTGGCCCAGCCAGTGCAGCGCATCGCCCTGCACCACCTCGACCTGGCCCTGGGCGCCCAGCCTGGCCACCGATTCGCGCAGCTGGCGGGCCAGCGCGGCATCGCGCTCCACCAGCGTGGCCTGGACCGCCCCGCGCGACACCGCTTCCAGTCCCAGCGCGCCGCTGCCGGCGAACAGATCCAGCACCCGGGCCCCGCCCAGGCGCGACAACAGCCAGTTGAACAGGGTCTCGCGGACCCGGTCGCTGCTGGGCCGCAGGCCCGGCGCCAGCGGCACCGGCAACTTGGTATTGCGCCATTTGCCGCCAATGATGCGGACCTGGCCTACGGGGTGGGATGCGGGGGAACGTGAATTCATCCGCCAAGAATACCGTGACCCCATTGAAACGCTGCCATCTTGAAATCGGGACAATCCGTCCTTACCCCTTGTGCAGCCGCCGCGCCGGGCGCGGCACCGTCCAAGGAGCACTCCCCGATGACCGAGCAGACCCACAAAGAAACCCTGGGCTTCCAGACCGAAGTGAAGCAGTTGCTGCAGCTGATGATCCACTCGCTGTACTCCAACAAGGAAATCTTCCTTCGCGAGCTCATCTCCAACGCCGCCGATGCCTCGGACAAACTGCGCTTCGAAGCGCTGACCCAGCCGGGCCTGCTCGAAAGCGATGGTGAACTGCGCATCCAGGTCAGCGTCGACCCGCAGGCGCATACCCTGACCATCGACGACAACGGCATCGGCATGAGCCGCGACGAGGCCGTCGCCCACCTGGGCACCATCGCCAAGTCGGGCACCGGCGACTTCCTGCGCCAGCTGTCCGGCGACCAGAAGAAGGATTCGCAACTGATCGGCCAGTTCGGCGTCGGCTTCTACAGCGCGTTCATCGTGGCCGACCAGGTCGACGTGTACTCGCGCCGCGCCGGCCTGCCGGCCAGCGAAGGCGTGCACTGGTCCTCGCGTGGCGAGGGCGAGTTCGACGTGGAAACCATCGACAAGCCCGAACGCGGTACCCGCATCGTGCTGCATCTGAAGGACGACCAGCAGGACTTCGCCGATGCCTGGCGCCTGCGCGGCATCATCAAGAAGTACTCCGACCACATCGGCCTGCCGATCCAGATGGCCAGGGAACACCACGGCGACGACGCCCCGGCCGAAGTCGAGTGGGAGACCGTCAACCGCGCCAGCGCGCTGTGGACCCGCCCGCGCACCGAGATCAGCGACGCCGAGTACCAGGAGTTCTACAAGCACGCCGCGCACGACCACCAGGATCCGCTGGCGTGGAGTCATAACAAGGTTGAAGGCAAGCTCGAGTACACCTCGCTGCTGTACGTGCCCGGCCACGCGCCGTTCGACCTGTACCACCGCGACGCGCCCAAGGGCCTGAAGCTGTACGTGCAGCGCGTGTTCGTGATGGACCAGGCCGAGCAGTTCCTGCCGCTGTACCTGCGTTTCATCAAGGGCGTGGTCGATTCCAACGACCTGTCGCTCAATGTGTCGCGCGAAATCCTGCAGTCCGGCCCGGTCATCGATTCGATGAAGTCGGCGCTGACCAAGCGCTCGCTGGACATGCTGGAGAAGCTGGCCGCCGACAAGCCCGAGGTGTATGCCGGGTTCTGGAAACAGTTCGGCCAGGTGCTGAAGGAAGGCCCCGCCGAAGACTTCAACAACCGCGAGAAGATCGCCGGCCTGCTGCGCTTCGCCTCCACCCATGACGCCAGCGGCGAGCAGAACGTGTCGCTCGCCGACTACATCGGCCGCATGATCGAAGGCCAGGACAAGATCTACTTCCTGACCGGCGACAGCCACACCCAGGTGAAGGACAGCCCGCACCTGGAAGTGTTCCGCAAGAAGGGCATCGAAGTGCTGCTGCTCACCGACCGCATCGACGAGTGGCTGATGGGCTACCTGACCGAGTTCGACGGCAAGTCGTTCGTGGATGTGGCGCGTGGCGACCTCGACCTGGGCGCGCTGGAAACGGCCGAAGACAAGCAGGCGCAGGAAGCGGCCGCCAAGGACAAGCAGGGCCTGGTCGAGCGGATCAAGGGCGCGCTGGGCGATGACGTGGCCGATGTACGCGTGTCGCACCGCCTGACCGATTCGCCGGCCATCCTCGCCATCGGCGAACAGGACCTGGGCCTGCAGATGCGCCAGATCCTGGAGGCCAGCGGCCAGAAGGTGCCTGACAGCAAGCCGGTGTTCGAGTTCAACCCGGCCCACCCGCTGATCGGCAAGCTGGACCAGGAAGCCGATGCCGCCCGCTTCGGCGACCTGAGCCGGGTGCTGTTCGACCAGGCCGCGCTGGCTGCGGGCGATACGCTGAAGGATCCGGCGGCTTATGTGCGCCGGTTGAACAAGCTGTTGCTGGAATTGTCCGCCTGAGCGGCGTACCGACCAACGGTCGTTACCTACCATGATCTGCGGCGTACCGACCCACGGTCGGTACCCGGCCCTTCTTGCGGGGTAGCGCACGACCGTTGGTCGTGCGCAGGCGCCGGAAGCGCCACGACCCGTCCGCCACTCCACGCGGGCCTTACGGGCCCGGGTGTTAGCATATCCCCCTGATTTCAGCGCCGAATCCCATGCTCAGTTTCTTCCGTCGCAAAAAGCCCCAGGACGCTCCGCAGGACGCGCCCAAGACCCAGCACTACACCGCTGAGGAACTGGCCGCCGCGTTCCCGTCCGCCGCCACCGAGGCCGAGCCGGTCGTGCCGGCTGCCGCGCCCGCCGTCGAGCCCACGCCCATCGCAGCACCGGTGGCGACGCCCGGCGTCGACGCAGCCGCTCCCATGAGCACGCCAGCGGCCCAGGTCGATGCGCCCCGCATCGAAGCCGTGCAGGCGGCACCCACCCCGCTCTATCCGCCCGCACCGGTCGTGGTGGCCACTGATATCGTGCAGGAAGCGGTGCAGCCGCTGGCCGCCCCGACCGCCTTCGATGAAGCCGCACCCGCCGCGCCCGGCAAGACCGGCTGGCGCGACCGCCTGCGCAACAGCGTCATCGCACGCAGCTTCGGCGGCCTGTTCTCGCGTAACCCCAAGCTCGACGACGACCTGCTCGATGAGCTGGAAACCGCCCTGATCACCGCTGATGTCGGCGTGGGTGCCACCACCGCACTGGTGGAAGGCCTGCGCAAGCGCATGAAGGCGCGCGAATTCACCGACGCGAACGCGTTGTTGAAGGCGCTGCGCGCCGACCTGATCGCGATCCTGCAGCCGGTCTCCCGCCCGTTGGTGATCGACCGCAGCGCAAAGCCGTTCGTGATCCTCACCGTCGGCGTCAACGGCGTCGGCAAGACCACCACCATCGGCAAGCTGGCCAAGCGCTTCAAGGACGATGGCCACAGCCTGATGCTGGCCGCCGGCGATACCTTCCGCGCCGCCGCCGTGGCGCAGCTGCAGGCCTGGGGCGAGCGCAACGACGTGGCCGTGGTCGCCCAGGGCCAGAACGCGGATGCCGCCTCGGTGGCATTCGATGCGCTGCAGGCCGGCAAGGCACGCGGCACCGAGGTGCTGATCGCCGATACCGCCGGCCGCCTGCATACCCAGGGCGGGCTGATGAACGAGCTGGGCAAGATCCGCCGCGTGCTGGGCAAGATCGATGAAAGCGCGCCGCACGAGGTGCTGATGGTCATTGATGGCACCACCGGCCAGAACGCGCTCTCGCAGCTGCGCCAGTTCCATGCCGCGGTCAATGTGACCGGCCTGGTGGTGACCAAGCTCGATGGCACCGCCAAAGGCGGCGTGGTGTTCGCGCTGGCGCGCGAATTCGGCATTCCGATCCGCTTCGCCGGCATCGGCGAGCGCCCCGAAGACCTGCGCGTGTTTGACCCGGAAGCGTTCGTGGATGCGTTGCTGCCGGAAGCGCTGGGCGGTTGATGTCGCCCGCCAGCGCCGACGCGTTCGTCGACCGGCTGCTGCCGTGGTTCGACGGCCATGGCCGGCATGACCTGCCCTGGCAGCATCCGCGCACGCCGTACCGGGTGTGGTTGTCGGAAATCATGCTGCAGCAGACCCAGGTCGCCACGGTCATTCCGTACTTCCTGAAGTTTCTTGCCGTGTTCCCCACCCTGCCCGACCTCGCCGCCGCCAGCAACGACGCGGTGATGGCGCAGTGGGCCGGCTTGGGCTACTACGCCCGCGCGCGCAACCTGCATGCCGCCGCGCAGCGCTGTGTCGAACTGCACGGCGGCGAGCTGCCGCGCGACGTCGATGCACTGCATGCACTGCCGGGCATTGGCCGCAGCACCGCCGGCGCGATCCTCAGCCAGGCCTGGAACGACCGCTTCGCGATCCTCGATGGCAACGTCAAGCGCGTGCTCACCCGCTACCACGGCATCGAAGGATTCCCCGGCCTGCCGGCGGTGGAAAAGGTGTTGTGGGCGCTGGCAGAGCTGCACGTGGAGCATGTCCCTGGCGGCCGTTTGGCCGATTACACCCAGGCGCAGATGGACCTGGGCGCCACGGTCTGCACCCGCAGCCGGCCGGCCTGCGTGATCTGCCCGCTGCAGGACGACTGCGTGGCGCGCCGCGAAGGCCGCAGCGACCAGCTGCCCACCCCGAAGCCCAGCAAGGCCCTGCCCGAACGCGAGGCGGTGGCGCTGCTGCTGCGCGATGCACAGGGCCGCGTGCTGCTGCAGAAGCGGCCGGACACCGGCATCTGGGCGCAGCTGTGGACGCTGCCGCAGGCCGACAGCGGCACCGCGCTGCAGGACTGGTTCGATGCGCACGTGCTGGGCTCGCTGGAAGATGCCGAAGAGCTGCCGGTGCTGCAGCACACCTTCAGCCACTATCGCCTGCACCTGCAGATCCTGTCGCGGCAGGTGGATGGCCTGCGCAATGACATTGCTGGCCTGCGCTGGGTCCCGGCGCAGGAGCTGCCCAGCCTGGGTCTGCCCGCGCCGATCCGCAAACTGCTGGAAAACGGAAGTAGCCGTAAACTACGCGCTGCAACGACTTTGAAGAGGATCGACTAGCCCATGGCCCGCACCGTTTTCTGCCAGTACGAACAACGCGACACCGAAGGGCTGGATTTCGTGCCCTATCCCGGCGAGCTGGGCCAGCGCATCTTCAACGGCATCGGCAAGACCGCCTGGGCCGCGTGGCTGGCGCACCAGACGATGCTGATCAACGAGAACCGGTTGTCGCCGCGCGATCCGAAGCATCGCGCGTTCCTGGAAGAAGAGCTGGTGAAGTACCTCTTCAGCGGTGGCGCCGAGAAGCCGGCCGGGTTCGTTCCCGAGGCCTGACAGCAGCGAACGACCTATTCCGCCGGCGGCGTTTGCCCCGCTTCGCGCTCCTGCACCTGCGCCTGGCGCATTTCCTGCTCCGAGGAGCGCAGCGCCTTGACGTCCAGCGGGCGGATCGCGCCTATGAAGCACGGGACGCTCGGGCCGTGGTTGGGATCGCGGACCAGCACCCGGTCGAAGCGCGATGTCACCTGCCCGGTCTGGCTGGTCAGCCCGATCGCGGTAGCGTAACTGAGCCCGTAGCACGGGCCGCGCAGTTCAATGAGATAGGCCTCGCTGGGGCGGGTCCACACCGCCAGCGCGCTGTCGCCCAGTTCGGTCCAGCCATTGAGCGAGCCGAAGTACCGCATGGACGGTTGCGGCGGGCCGGCGTGCGCGCGGTAAAGCTCCAGGCGTTCGGCGCTGCTCAGGCGGCCGGTGGCACAACCGGCCAGCACCAGGCCCATTGCAACGATGGCGACAAGCGTTTTCATGGCACCTCCGCGGTGGGGAACAAGGCGATCATGCACCCGCTGCCGCCGGCCCGCAGGTTCGGGCGGGCGGCTGTTCAGCTGCCAGCTCAGACCTCGGCGTGGGCCAGGGCGTGCAGCCGGCCTTCGCGCAGTTCCAGCACGCGGTCCAGCTTGCGCGCCAGGCTGCGGTCGTGGGTCACCAGCACCAGGCTGGTGTGGTGGGCGCGGTTGAGGTCCAGCATCAGCTCGAACACGGTTGCGGCGGTCTTGTCGTCCAGGTTGCCGGTCGGTTCGTCGCCCAGCACGCAGGCCGGGCGGTTGACCAGCGCACGGGCGACGGCGGCCCGCTGGCGCTCGCCACCGGACAGCTCGCCCGGCTTGTGCTCCAGGCGGTGGCCCAGGCCCACCGATTCCAGCAGTGCCTTTGCGCGTGACCGGGCATCGGCCACCTCTTCACCACCCAGCAGCACCGGCATCATCACGTTTTCCAGCGCGGTGAATTCAGGCAGCAGGTGGTGGAACTGGTACACGAAGCCCAGCGCGCGGTTGCGCAGGCGGCCGCGCTGGCTGTCGGACAGCGACGACATCTGGTTGCCGGCCACGAACACTTCGCCGGCGGTCGGCGTGTCCAGCCCGCCCAGCAGGTGCAACAGCGTGCTCTTGCCGGCGCCGGAGGCACCGATGATGGCGACCGTCTCGCCGGCGGCCACGCTCAGGTCCAGGCCGTTGAACACCGGGGTCTGCATGCGGCCTTCGGCGTAGGTCTTGGCCAGCCCCTGCGCGCGAATCACTTCGTCGCCGCGGTTGATCGGCTCATTCATAGCGCAGGGCCTCCGCCGGCTGGGTGCGGGCAGCGCGCCACGCGGGGTACAGGGTGGCCAGGAAGCTCATGACCAGCGCAATGACCGTGATGATGACGATGTCCGGGGTCTGCATGTCGGTCGGCAGGCCGGTGATGTAATAAACGTCTTCGGGCAGCAGCTTGACGTTGAACAGCGTCTCGATCGCACCGAGGATGCGCTCCAGGTTCAAGGTCAGGGTGATGCCGCCGACCACGCCGAGCACGGTGCCGAAGATGCCGATCAGCGAGCCCTGCACCATGAAGACCTGCATCACCCCGCCCGGGGTCAGGCCCAGGGTGCGCAGGATCGCGATGTCGGCCTGCTTGTCGGTGACCAGCATCACCTGCGAGGAGACCAGGTTGAACGCGCCCATGGCAATGATCAGCGAGAGCAGGATGCCCATCACCACTTTTTCCATGCGCAGCGAGTGGTACAGGTTCGCGTTCTGCTGGGTCCAGTCGCTGACCCGGTAGCCGCCGCGGAGGTTGTGGGCCAGGTCCACGCCCACGTCCAGCGCCTTGTCCATGTCATGCAGCTTCAGGCGCACGCCGGTGACCCCGTCCATGCGCAGCACGCGCTCGAGGTCGGCCATGTTGGCGTAGGCCACGCCGCGGTCGATTTCGTTGTAGCCGGCCTCGAAGATGCCGCTGACGGTGAAGCGCTTCAGCCGGGGCATCGCGCCCATCGGGGTGCCCTGCACTTCAGCCAGGGTCACCAGTACGGTGTCGCCGACATCCACGCCCAGCCAGATCGCCAGTTCCTGGCCGACCAGCAGGTTGTAGCTGCCTTCCTTCAGGCTGTCGAAGCTGCCCTTCTTGAGCTTGGTGTTGATCACCGACACCGCCGGCTCCAGCGCCGGGTCGATGCCCTGCACGATCGCACCCTGCACGCGGGCGCCGCTGAGCATGGCCTGGATCTCGATGTACGGCGCGGCACCGGCCACGCGCGGATCCTTGTGGGCCACCTCTACCGCATGCTGCCAGTCCGCCATGGGCGCGCCGTCGGCGGTGATCGTGGTATGTGCGGTCATCTGCAGCAGGCGGTCGCGGATTTCCTTCTGGAAACCGCTCATCACCGCCAGCGTGGTGATCAGCACGGTCACGCCCAGCGCGATGCCGAGGATCGAGGCCATGGAGATGAAGGAGATGAAGCCGTTGCGGCGCTTGGCCCGCAGGTAACGCAGGCCGATGGCTACTGGTATGGGTTTGAACATGCAGGTACGCCGGACAATTCAGCCTATGGTGCCATCACGGAGGTGAACGCGGAATGGGACGGGCCCGGATCGCCAGTCGCAGTTCACGTCGGCGCGGCGGCGGCAGGGTGTCGGGCCAGAACAGGCAGGCCTGCCGGCGGCCGTGCTGGCGCCAGCTGAGCTGCAGGAGCGGGCCGCGGTCATGCAGGGAGATCCCCTCCACCGGTTCGCCATCGACCTGGGCCGGGCTGTCGCCCGGCGGAATCACGAAGGCACGCGGCCGTCGGCGGGCATGGCGCCAGCCCTGCCAGGCGGTCCCCGCCCCGGCCGCCAGGCCCAGCGGCCACTGCGCGGCGGACGGCAGCGCGCTGGCCATGGCTACCCAAGGCATCAGCAGCGCAAACAGAACGTGCGCGGCAACCTGCCAGCGCGAGGGGCGCCACTCAAGCCGGCAGGGCGCGGATCCGGGCGATGAGGTCGATGAGCTCGGCATCCGGGCATACCTCGTAACCCATGAACCAGCGCCACAACTTATCGTCTTCGCAGTCGAGAAGCCGCAGGAAAACCTCGCGCTCTTCAGTGGGTGCAGTGGCCCATTGACTGTCGAGATAGCGCTCGAAAAGCTGGTCGAGCTCGCGCATGCCGCGGCGGCAGCGCCAGCGGAGTTTCTTGAGGAGGGTGGCTTCGTCCATTTCGGTGATTCCAGACTGGAGCACGTCATCCGGGTGCGCGGCAGTACACGGGCGCGTGGCGACGCGCTGAAAACAAAGGCGCCCCCTAGGTCAAGGGGGCGCGGCTTCGCCGTCATGCCTTGGCAGCCACGCAGGGCGTGGCTCTACGATCAGGCGCGGCGCGCCATCATGAGCTTCTTGATCTCGGCGATCGCCAGCGCCGGGTTCAGGCCCTTCGGGCAGGTGCGGGCGCAGTTCATGATGGTGTGGCAGCGGTACAGCTTGAACGGGTCTTCCAGGTCGTCCAGGCGCGCACCGGTGTCTTCGTCGCGCGAGTCGACGATCCAACGGTAGGCCTGCAGCAGGATCGCCGGGCCCAGGTAACGCTCGCCGTTCCACCAGTAGCTCGGGCAGCTGGTCGAGCAGCACGCGCACAGGATGCACTCGTACAGGCCGTCCAGCTTCTTGCGGTCTTCCGGCGACTGCAGGCGCTCACGGTCCGGCGGCGGCGGGGTCTGGGTGCGGATCCACGGCTTGATCGAGGCGTACTGCGCGTAGAAGTGGGTCAGGTCCGGTACCAGGTCCTTGATCACGCTCATGTGCGGCAGCGGGTAGATCGGCACTTCGGCCTTGCCGCAGTCGGCGATGGCGCGGGTGCAGGCCAGCGTGTTGGTGCCGTCGATGTTCATCGCGCACGAACCGCAGATGCCCTCGCGGCACGAACGGCGGAAGGTCAGGGTCGGGTCGATCTCGTTCTTGATCTTGATCAGCGCGTCCAGGACCATCGGGCCGCAGGCGTCCAGATCGATCTCGTACGTATCGGTCCGCGGGTTGCTGTCGTCGTCGGGACTCCAGCGGTAGATCTTGAAGGTACGGGTGTTCTTCGCACCGCTCTTGGCGGGGAAGTGCTTGCCCTTTCCGATCTTGGAATTCTTTGGGAGGGAAAACTCGGCCATGGCTGTTCTCGTTGGCTCAGGCGGCTCGCGCTGCAATGCAGGCGCGGCTGGCTCGGAAGGTGAGGAAGTCGATCCGCATGGCGCTTAGTAGACGCGCGGCTTGGGCGGGACCACGTCCACGTCCTTGCTCAGCGTGTACATGTGCACCGGGCGGTAATCGAAGCTGCACTTGCCGTTGTCGTCGACATTGACCAGCGTGTGCTTCTGCCAGTTGACGTCGTCGCGGTCCGGGAAGTCCTCGTGCGCATGTGCGCCACGGCTTTCCTTGCGCTGTTCGGCCGAGTTGATCGTCGCCACCGCGTTGAGCAGCAGGTTGTTCAGCTCGTAGGTTTCGATCAGGTCCGAGTTCCACACCAGCGAACGGTCCGACACCTTGACGTCCTGGAAGGAGTCGAAGATCTCCGACATCTTGGCGCAGCCCTCTTCCAGCGTCTTGCTGGTACGGAACACCGCCGCGTCGTTCTGCATGGTGCGCTGCATGCGGTCGCGGATGACCGAGGTCGGGGTGTCGCCGTTGGCGTAACGCAGCTTGTCCAGCAGGCCCAGCGCCTTGTCGCACGCATCCGACGCCAGCGTCTTGTGCGGCTGGCCCGGCTTGATTGTGTCGGCGCAGCGGTTGGCCACCGCACGACCGAACACGACCAGGTCGAGCAGCGAGTTGGAGCCCAGGCGGTTGGCGCCATGCACCGACACGCAGGCCGCTTCGCCGATGGCGTACAGGCCCGGCACCACGGCATCGGGGTTGTCGCCGACCTTGCGCACCACTTCACCGTGGTAGTTGGTCGGGATGCCACCCATGTTGTAGTGCACGGTCGGGATGACCGGGATCGGCTGCTTGTGCACGTCCACGCCGGCGAAGATCCGCGCGCTTTCGGCAATGCCGGGCAGCTTGTCGTCGATCACGCCCGGGCCGAGGTGGGTCAGGTCGAGCAGGATGTGGTCCTTGTGCTCGCCGACGCCGCGGCCTTCGCGGATTTCGATGGTCATCGAACGCGACACCACGTCGCGCGAGGCCAGGTCCTTGTAATGCGGTGCGTAGCGCTCCATGAAGCGCTCGCCGTTGCTGTTGCGCAGGATGCCGCCTTCGCCGCGCACGCCTTCGGTGATCAGGCAGCCCGCACCGTAGATGCCGGTGGGGTGGAACTGCACGAACTCCATGTCCTGCATCGGCAGGCCGGCACGCATGACCAGACCGCCGCCGTCGCCGGTGCAGGTGTGGGCCGAGGTGGCGCTGAAGTAGGCACGGCCGTAACCGCCGGTGGCCAGCACCACGCCGTGGGCGCGGAACAGGTGCAGCGAGCCGTCGGCCATGTCCAGCGCGAGCACGCCGCGGCAGACGCCTTCTTCATCGAAGATCAGGTCGAGCGCGAAGTACTCGATCATGAAGCGCGCGTTGTGCGCCAGCGACTGCTGGTACAGCGTGTGCAGCATGGCGTGGCCGGTACGGTCGGCGGCGGCGCAGGTGCGCTGCGCGGACGGGCCTTCGCCGTACTTGGTGGTCATGCCACCGAACGGGCGCTGGTAGATCTTGCCGTCTTCGGTGCGGCTGAACGGCACACCGTAGTGTTCCAGTTCGATGATGGCCGGAATCGCTTCGCGGCACATGTATTCGATCGCGTCCTGGTCGCCCAGCCAATCCGACCCCTTGATGGTGTCGAAGAAGTGGTAACGCCAGTCGTCTTCACCCATGTTGCCCAGCGCGGCGGAAATACCGCCCTGCGCGGCCACGGTGTGCGAACGGGTCGGGAAGACCTTGGTCAGGCAGACCGTCTGCAGGCCCTTGGCGGCCAGGCCGAACGTGGCACGCAGGCCGGCGCCGCCGGCGCCCACCACGACCATGTCGTATTTGTGTTCCGTAATCTTGTAAGCGGACATCTACTCTGGATTCCTGTCTTGGTGCCTGACTCAGGCAACGCCGAGCGCAATGCGGGCGACCGCAAAAACACTGACGATCGCGCCCAGCACGGCAATGAACTTCACCGTGGTCTGCAGCGCCAGGGCCAGCAACGAATTATGGATGTAGTCTTCCAGCACGACCTGCAGGCCCAGCTGGGCGTGCCAGAACATGGCCACCAGGAAGCCCACCAGCAGCACCGCGTTCCACGGCTTGGACACAGCGTCGGCGGCGGTCACGTAATCGGCGTTGACCAGGCTCAGCACGAAGATGAGGAACCAGATGGTCAGCGGGACCAGCGCGGTGGCGGTCAGGCGCTGCAGCACGAAGTGCTCGGTGCCGGTCTTGGCCGCGCCCAGGCCACGCACGTTCTTCAACGGGGTACGGAACTTGTTCATGCGGTCGCTCCCATGAAGACATAGGCCCAGACCAGCGCGGTGATCACCAGGCTGGCGATGACCGACATCCAGCTGCTGCGCACGAAGGCCGGAATGCTGAAGCCGATCGCGAAGTCCTGCACGATATGGCGGATGCCATTGCACAGGTGGTAGGCGAAGGACCAGGTCCAGGCGAACAGGAACAGCTTTCCGTACCAGCTGCCGGCGTGGCCGGTGAAGCAGTTCCAGGATTCAGGACCCATCATCAGGGCGAGCAGGCCGCCAGCGATGATCAGGGCTCCAACAGACAGAAAGATGCCGGTGGCTCGATGCAGGATCGAGGTGGCCATCTGAATCTGCCAGCGATACACCTGAAGGTGCGGGGAAAGGGGACGTTCTCTGGCGGCCATTCGCTGGGCTCGTTGTCTCGGCTGGGCGGCACAATTGCCGCGTTGGCTCAATGCTGATCAGAAATCGATGCAGCGTCCGTTTTTCTCCCAATCGCCATACCGCACCGGATCCAGTCCGCCGCGGCCACCGATTTCCACAGGCGCCACCGGCGTAACGGCGAGCGGCTGCTCCTCCGGTACCAGCGGGGCTTCAGGATCGATATCGGGAGTGGGGGTTGTTTGGCCTATCATGGGTGGTCTCGCAACGCACAAATTTTAGACCCCGTTCACGTGCCTGACAACCTGCCCTTCGATTTCAGTGGTTTTCCGCGCCTTTCCGGTCACGCGCTGCTCAGCCTGCGCGGTGTGGATGCGGCGGCGTTCGCCCATGCCCAGTTCGCCAGCGATGTCACCGCCCTGCCCGTCCAGCACTGGCAGTGGAGCGCCTGGCTGAGCGCCAAGGGCCGCACCCTTGCTGTGTTTCAGCTGTTGAAGCTGGACCAGGAGCACGTGCTGCTGGTGCTGGCCGACGGTGACGCCGATGCGATTGCGTCGCAGTTACAGCGCTTCGTCTTCCGCCGCAAGGTCAAGATCGAGGTGCGCACCGATCTGGCGGTGGCCGGCAGCTTCACCGCGCCGGAAGCGGCGTCTGGCGCCGCAATTGCGCTGGAGGGTGACGCGCTGGAGCTGGACGCGGGCAGCGATGCGTTGCCGCGCACCCTGAAGATCGCACCGGCCCCGGCCGATGCAACCGCCACGGATGCCGCGTTCGAACTGGCCTGGCGCCAGTCCGACCTGCGCTACGGGGTGCCGCGCCTGGATGCCGACCAGCGCGAAACCTGGACCCCGCAGCAGCTGGGGCTGGACCGCCTGAACGGCTACAGCGTCAAGAAGGGCTGCTACCCGGGCCAGGAAATCGTGGCCCGCACCCATTTCCTGGGCAAGGCCAAGCGCGCCCTGCAGCTGCTGCGCGTGGCCGATGGCACCGCCAGTGGCGCGAAGGTCGAGCAGAACGGCGCCACCGTTGGCACGGTGGCGAGCGTGGCCGGAGACCTGGCGCTGGCGGTGCTGCCGCTGGAGATGGCCGAGGGGGCATTGAGCGTTGGCGGCGTGGAAGCCCACGGCGTCCCATTGTTGGACGGCCTCGCCCGTTGACGGGCGACACGACCAACGGTCGTGTCCTACCGCACGCGACACGACCAACGGTCGTGTCCTACCAACTTTCCGTCTCCCGGTAGGTCACGACCGTTGGTCGTGACCGGACCCATCACGCGTCGTGGTTCAACCGCTCGCCGGACTCCGCATCGAAGAAATGCAGCCCCTGCGGCTGGATCGCCACGCGGATGGTGCCACCCACCGCCGGCAATGCCTGCGGCGCGACGCGCATCACCAGCGCCTGGTCGCCATGGGTCATGTTGACGAAGATCTCGTTGCCCACCGGCTCGATGCCATCGATGGTCGCGTCAAACGCGTTGGCATCGCCCGGCACGGCCGGCTGCAGATGCTCCGGCCGGACCCCGACCGCCAACGTCCGCCCGATCCAGGACGGGTCGATGGTCGCAGCGCCCAGCGGCGCGCGCAGCGTGCCCTCCTGCACTACTACCCCGCCATCCACGCGCTGAAGGGTGCCGCGCAGCACGTTCATCGCCGGGCTGCCGAGGAAGCCGGCCACGAACAGGTTGGCCGGGCGGTCGTACAGCGCCATCGGCGTGTCGATCTGCTGGATCACCCCGTCCTTGAGCACCACGATCCGTTGGCCCAGGGTCATCGCTTCCACCTGGTCGTGGGTCACGTAGATCATCGTGGTGCCCAGCTTGCGGTGCAGCTGCGCAATCTCGGTGCGCACGCTGTGGCGCAGCTTGGCATCCAGGTTCGAGAGCGGCTCATCGAGCAGGAACACCGCCGGTTCGCGCACCAGCGCACGGCCCAGCGCCACGCGCTGGCGTTGGCCGCCGGACATCGCCTTGGGCAGCTTGTCGAGCATCTCGGTCAGGCCCAGCGTCTGCGCCGCTTCGTTCACGCGCTTGGCGATGGTCGCCTTGTCGTGGCCGCGCAGCTTCAGGCCGAAGGCCAGGTTCTCGGCCACGGTCATGTGCGGGTACAGCGCATAGCTTTGGAACACCATGGCGATATCACGGTCCTTCGGCGCCACGTCGTTGACCACGCGGTCGCCGATGCTCAGCGTGCCACCGCTGATTTCCTCAAGGCCGGCGACCATGCGCAGCAGGGTCGACTTGCCACACCCCGACGGCCCCACCAGGACCATCAATTCCCCATCGGCCACTTCAAAGGTCGCGCCCTGGACGGCCACCTGGCCGTTGTCGTACACCTTGCGCACGCCCTGCAACTGCACTTTTGCCATATCACCCATTCCAGTCCGCCCGCTGCCGGGCTGTTGATGCGGAACTGCCTTCGGCCCTCCCGATGGCAGGTCGATGGCGTGGTGCCGCATGACGGCGACCACTGCAATCGAATACAGTCTGCTCATTCTGCCATGTAAACGTTTTCACGTGGCAGTATCCAATGGTCGGTCATGACCGCGTCGCTGTCAGGACGTGACATGCCCCATGATGGGCGGGCCCGCACCTGTTCATGTTGCGATTGCAGCAACCGGACACCGCGGCCAGCTTGACCCCCGAGAACATAGACGAGAAGCGATTGACAACGATGTCACCCGGATCTGAAACTCGAGCGATGCACGATACCCTCTTCCTGTTTGGCGCCACCGGCGACCTCGCCCAGCGCTACCTGTTCCCTTCGTTGCTGCGCCTGCTGGGCGACGGCCTGCTGCCGGAAGACTTCAAGGTCCGCGCACTGGCACTGTCCCCGCACGACACCGACGCGTTCCGCCAGATCCGGCGCCCGCGCCTGCAGCAGGCGATGCCGGCGGCCAGCCTGGATGACATCCAGTCGCTGCTGGACCGCATCGACTCCCGCTCGGTGGACCTGCGCGATCCGCAGTCGGTGGCCGCCTCGGTCAGCGACCTGGTCGACCGCAAGTGCGTGAGCGACCTGGCCATTCCGCCGGGCCTGTACATCTCCACCTGCGAGGGCCTGGCCCTGGGGGGCGCGCTGGCCGCGCCGGCACGCCTGATGCTGGAAAAGCCGATAGGCAGCGACAGCGCCAGCGCCGAACAGATCCTGACCACCATCGGCCAGTGGATCGACGAAGACCGCGTGTTCCGCCTGGACCATTACCTGGGCAAGGCGGCGGTGCAGAACCTGATCGCCCTGCGCTTCGGCAACACGCTGCTTGAGGCGGTGTGGAACCGCAACTACATCGAATCGGTGCACATCCTGGTCGCCGAGAGCGAAGGCGTGGATGGCCGCGATGCCTACTACGCGCGTTCGGGCGCGCTGCGCGACATGGTCCAGAGCCACATCCTGCAGCTGCTGTGCCTGGTGGCGATGGAACCACCGGCGTCGCTGGAAGCCGACCGCATCCGCGATGAGAAGGTCAAGGTGCTGCGTGCGCTGCGTCCGCTGGATGCCAAGCATGCCGCGCGCGACAGCGTGCGCGGCCGCTACACCGCCGGCACCATCAACGGCCAGCCCGCGCAGGCCTACCAGCCGCCGGAAGGCAGCGATGTGGAAACCTTCGCCGGGGTCACCGCGCATATCGACAACTGGCGCTGGTCCGGGGTGCCGTTCCACCTGGTCACCGGCAAGCGCCTGGCCGAGCGCACCACCCGCGTGGTGGTCAACCTCAAGCCGGTCACGCATTGGCTGTTCGAACGGCCCGACCGCGCCAACGCCACGCCCAACCGCATCACCTTCCAGCTGCAGCCGCAGGAAAACATCGAGCTCGGCCTGATGAGCAGCCTGGCCGGCCCGGAGTGGGGCGCGCTGGAACTGCACCCGCTGGAACTGGAACTGTCCGTGCCGACCGGCCTGCACCGCCGCATCGCCTACGAGCGCCTGTTCCTGGATGCCTTCAACGGCAACCATGCGCTGTTCGTGCGCGACGATGAAGTGCGCGCCGCCTGGGCCTGGATCGACAGCGTCAGCGATGCCTGGAAGGAAGCGCAGCTGCCGCTGCAGCCCTACCCGGCCGGCGAATGGGGCCCGGAACAGGCGTTCGGCTTCCTGCCGGCCGATGTGGATGCCGAGGCCAACCGCAAGGATCGCGCATGACGGTGTCGACCCAACCGGCGCTGGTGGCCGATATCGGGGGCACCAACGCCCGCTTCGCGCTGGCCGACACCAGCCTGGCCGCGCCGCTGCTGAAGGACAGCATCCGCGAATTCGTGGTCGCTGATTTCCCGTCGCTGGGCGATGCCGCACGGCATTACCTGGAGCAGATCGGCGCCGAAGCACGCCGCGGCGTATTCGCCGTGGCCGGCCGCGTCGATGGTGACGAGGCGCGCATCACCAACCATCCGTGGGTGATCTCGCGCATGCGCACCGCGCACATGCTCGGCTTCGATGGCCTGCACCTGATCAACGACTTCGCCGCGCAGGCAATGGCGATCTCGCTGCTGCAGCCGCAGGACGTGGTCCAGGTCGGCGGCGCGGCGTGGGTGCCGGGCCAGCCCGGCCAGCCGCGCAACTACGCGGTGATCGGCCCGGGCACCGGGCTGGGCGTGGGCGGGCTGATCCTGCGCCACGGCCGCTGCTACCCGCTGGAAACCGAAGGTGGCCACGTCAGCTTCCCGCCCGGCACGCCGGAGGAGATCCGCATCCTGGAGATCCTGTCCGAGCAGTTCGGCCGGGTCTCGAATGAACGCCTGATCTGCGGGCCGGGCCTGGTCAACATCCATCGCGCGGTGTGCGAGATGGCCGATGTCGACCCGGGCCAGCTGCAGCCGGTGGACGTCACCGCGCGCGCCCTGCATGGCGACCCGCAGGCGATGCGCACGGTGGACCTGTTCTGCGCGGTGTTCGGCGCCATTGCCGGCGACCTGGTGCTGATCCAGGGCGCGTGGGACGGCGTGTTCCTGACCGGCGGGCTGGTGCCGAAGATGCTCGATTCCCTTCAGCATTCCGGCTTCCGCCAGCGCTTCGAACACAAGGGCCGGTTCTCGTCGATCATGGCCCGGGTGCCGTCGCTGGCGGTGATGCACCCGCACGCGGGCCTGCTGGGCGCGGCCGCCTACGCAGCCGACCTCGAACGCGACCTGCCAGGAGGCGCCGCATGAACGCACTTGAAGATTCCAACCGCTTCACCCTGATCCGGCACACCGACGCCGATGCGTGGATCGAGACGATCGCAGCCGAAATGGCGCAGATCCTCAACCATGACATCGACGCTGCCGGCCGGGCCCGGATGCTGCTCTCCGGCGGCACCACGCCGGCACCGGTGTACCAGGCGCTGGCCGAACTGGACGTGCAGTGGGACCGGGTCGAAGTCAGCCTGGTCGACGAGCGCTGGCTGTCGCCGCAGGACCGCGACAGCAATGCCTGGCTGGTTCGCCAGAGCCTGCTCAACCGCGCCGAGGGCGCACACTTCGATCCGCTGGTGCGGGTGGGCAAGCCGTTGCCGGAATGTGTCTACACCGCCAACCTGCAGGCGCAGCACACCGAGGCACCGTCGTTGGCGGTGTTCGGCATGGGCAATGACGGGCATACGGCATCGCTGTTCCCCGGCTCGAAGGACCTGGCCCGCGCGCTGGAAAGTACCCTGCCCTACGCCGCGCTGGATGCCACCGGCTGCCCGGGATCGAACCAGTGGCCGCTGCGCATCACGCTGACACCGCACGGCATGCGCCAGTGCCGCCAGCGGCTGCTGCTGCTGCGCGGCAAGCAGAAGCTGGAAGTGCTCAAGCAGGCGCTGGAAAGCAACAACGCAGCGCTGTATCCCATTCTCAACGCGATCGATCTCGATGGCCGCCCGATGCTGCGCATCCACTGGTGCGACTGATTCGATGCCGCTGTCATTCCGTTCGCCCTCTCATAGCCGGTAGCCAATGAGCCTGCACCCCAAACTCCATGCCATCACCGAGCGCATCGTCCAGCGCAGTGCCGCGTCGCGCGCTGCGTACCTGGCGGGCATCGACGCCGCGCTGCGCGACGGTCCGTTCCGTTCGCGCCTGAGCTGCGGCAACCTGGCCCACGGCTTTGCGGCCTGTGGCCCGACCGACAAGAGCCGCCTGCGCGGCGGGGTCACGCCGAACCTGGGCATCATCACTGCCTACAACGACATGCTGTCGGCGCACCAGCCGTTCGAGCATTACCCTGAAATCCTGCGCGAGACCGCGCGTTCGGTGGGCGCGACGGCGCAGGTCGCCGGCGGCGTGCCGGCGATGTGCGACGGGGTCACGCAGGGTCGTGGCGGCATGGAGCTGTCGCTGTTCTCGCGCGATGTGATCGCGCAGTCCACGGCGATCGGGTTGAGCCATGACATGTTCGACAGCACGGTCTACCTGGGCGTGTGCGACAAGATCGTGCCGGGCCTGCTGATCGGCGCGCTGGCGTTCGGTCACCTGCCGGCGATCTTCCTGCCGGCCGGGCCGATGACGCCGGGCATTCCGAACAAGCAGAAGGCCGAGGTGCGCGAGCGCTACGCGGCGGGCCTGGCCACGCGCGAGGAGCTGCTGGAAGCCGAAGCGGCGTCGTACCACGGGGTGGGCACGTGCACGTTCTACGGCACGGCCAATTCGAACCAGACGCTGCTGGAAGCGATGGGCGTGCAGCTGCCGGGTGCGTCGTTCGTGAATCCGGAAACGCCGCTGCGCGATGCGCTGACGCGGCATGCGGCGGTGCGTGCGCTGGAAATCTGTGCGCTGGGCGATGATTTCCGGCCGCTGGGCCGGTTGATCGATGAGCGGGCGATCGTCAATGCGGTGGTCACGCTGATGGCCACGGGCGGTTCGACCAACCACACGATCCATTGGATCGCGGTGGCGCGGGCGGCGGGCATCGTGCTGACGTGGGACGACATGGACCAGCTGTCGCAGCTGGTGCCGCTGCTGGCGCGGGTGTACCCGAACGGCGAGGCGGACGTGAACCGCTTCGCGGCGGCAGGCGGTACGGCGTTCGTGTTCCGTGAGCTGATGGACGCGGGGCTGATGCACGCGGACCTGGTGACGGTGGCCGAAGGTGGCATGCGCCAGTACACGCAGGATCCGGCGCTGCGCGACGGTGCGCTGACGTGGATCGAGGGCATTGCCGAGAGCGCGGACCGCGAGGTGGTGCGCGGGGTGGCCGAGCCGTTTGAGGCACAGGGCGGGCTGCGGCTGCTGCGCGGCAACCTGGGCCGTTCGCTGATCAAGCTGTCGGCGGTGAAGCCGCAGTACCGGACGATCGAGGCGCCGGCGGTGGTGGTGGATGCGCCGCAGGTGTTGAACAAGCTGCATGCGGCGGGGCTGCTGCCGCAGGATTTCGTGGCGGTGGTGCGTTACCAGGGGCCGCGTGCGAACGGGATGCCGGAACTGCATTCGCTGGCGCCGTTGCTGGGGCTGCTGCAGAACCAGGGCCGGCGTGTTGCGCTGGTGACGGATGGTCGCTTGTCGGGCGCGTCGGGCAAGTTCCCGGCGGCAATCCACATGACGCCGGAAGCCTCGCGCGGTGGTCCGCTGGGGCGGGTGCGCGAGGGCGACATCATCCGGCTGGATGGTGAGGCGGGCACGCTGGAGGTGCTGGTGGACGCAGCCGAATGGGCAGCGCGCGAGCAGGCGCCGAACACGGCACCGGCGGCGAACGATCTGGGCCGCAACCTGTTCGCGATGAACCGCCGCCTGGTGGGTCCGGCCGACCAGGGCGCGATTTCGATTTCGTGCGGTCCGGCGGCTGACGACGGCGACATGTGGAATTACGACGCCGAATACGAGCTGGGCAACGATGCTGCGGCAGCGTTGGCCCCGCACGAAGCCAAGGACGCCTGAAGCGAAAAGCACAAGCGGCGGTGGTATCGCCTGATGTGAGGCCGCGCTGGGGGCCCGCTACGGGACACGCCGTAAATACGTCCTTGTAGGCTCGTAGAAAACATCCATGTTTTCTACGGTCCCTACGCGGACCCCCACCGCGTCCTCACCACACATTGCGGCGCCTCCCTCAAATGCATGCCCCTGGTAGCGCCGACCGTTGGTCGGCCCACGCGGTCTACAACACCCCGGCAATCGGCAGGCGTTGAATCCTGCCATCCAATGCTTCGAACAACCGAAAGGCTTCTTTATGACCATCGCCGAACATCAAAAACGCGCTGAATCCCTCCTCCTTGCCGCCGGCATCCTGCCGGTCGTTACCGTGCATACCCTCGACCAGGCACGCGCGGTCAGCGCGGCGCTGTTGGAAGGGGGCCTGCCGGCGATCGAGCTGACCCTGCGCACGCCGGTGGCGATGGAGGCGTTGGCAATGCTCAAGCGCGAGCTGCCGGATGTGGTGGTGGGTGCGGGCACGGTGCTCACGGTCGAGCAGATGCAGCAGGCCATCGATGCGGGCGCGGATTTCCTGGTGACGCCGGGCACGCCGGCGTTCATGGCCGATGCGCTGGCGGAGGCGCCGTTGCCGGTGGTGCCGGGTGCGGCCTCGCCGACCGAACTGCTGGAGCTGTATCGTCGCGGGTTCCGGGTGTGCAAGCTGTTCCCGGCCTCGGCGGTCGGCGGGCTGGCGATGATCAAGGGCCTGGCCGGTCCGATCCCGGACCTGAAGCTGTGCCCGACCGGCGGCATCACGGAAACCACGGCGGCCGAATACCTGGAGCAGAAGAACGTGGTCTGCATCGGCGGTTCGTGGATGGTGCCGGGCCCCTGGATCGAGAACGGCGAGTGGGACAAGGTGCGCGACAGCGCGGCGCAGGCGGCGAAGATCGTGGCGCGGGTCCGCTCGCGCTGAACGAAAAAGCCCGGGAATTCCCGGGCTTTTTTTTGGAGCGCGAGGCGGGCTTACATCGGCCGTGACGGGTCCACCAGGCCGTACTGGCTGGCCATGCGCGCCAGCGCGATGTTGTCGTGGATGCCCATCTTCTCGAACAGGCGCGCCTTGTGGGTGTTGACGGTCTTGGCGCTCAGGCTCAGGCGCTTGGCGATGTCTTCCTGGCGCAGGCCCTGGGTCAGCAGCAACGCCACTTCCAGTTCGCGCGGGGACAGGCTGTCGAACGGCGACTGGCTGCCTTCGACGTTGGACAGGGCCAGGTTCTGGGCGATGCTGCTGCCCAGGTAACGCCGGCCGAGCGCGGCGTCGCGCACGGCGCGCAGCAGTTCCTGGGCGTCGCAGGCCTTGCCGATGTAGCCGGAGGCACCGGCTTCGAGCAGGCGCTTGGGCATCGGGCCGTCTTCCAGCACGGACACGATCACCACGCGGGTGCCGTGGTCGCCACGCACCACGCGTTCGGTGACTTCCATTCCGCTTACCCCGGGCAGGTGCAGGTCGCACAGCACCACGTCGGGGCGCAGCTGGCGGATCGCGGGCAGCGCGTCTTCGCCGGATTCCGCTTCCCCCACCACTTCGATGTCCGTCTCGTTGGACAGGATCATCTTCATGCCGGTTCGCACCAGCGCGTGGTCGTCCACCAGATACACTCGAATCGTCATCCCACCCACCTTCGTCCAAACGCTGCAAACCGGGGCCAGCCTAGCGACGGGGTCGGACGATAACAAGGAAGTATTTTCCCCATCAGCGCATTCTGATGCCCGCGTCACATCCGTGCCGGGCTACCCCTGCCCCATGCCTATCACCCCAGGCCATGTCGGTTTATTGGACCTATGACGGTCCGCGGAAACCCCTACCGCATCCGGCCCGCTCCCAGCGGGCCGGTCAGTGCCGGCGGCGCCAGGGATGGCGGCGGCGGAACATCACCAGGAAGCACCCTACCACCCAAACCAGTGCGGCACACCATCCGGCCAGGATGTCGGACGGGTAATGCACGCCCAGGTAGATGCGTGACAGGCTGACCGAGCCGGCGAACAGCACGCCGAACACCAGCGCCGGCCAGCGCCAGCGGGTGTTCCAGGCCAGCAGCACCAGCACGGCGGCCAGGGTCATCGAGCCCATGGCGTGGCCGCTGGGGAAGCTGTAGGTACTTTCCGGGGCGATCGACTCCCACAGGGTCGGCCGGTCGCGCTGGAAGAACTGCTTGCTGCCGATGTTGAGCAGGGCCGAGCCGGCGAAGCTGAGCGCGGCAAAGCTGGCTTCACGCCAGCGCCGGCGCACCAGCAGCACGGCCACGATCAGGATGTCGGCCGGGATCACGCCCCACTGGTAGCCGATCCGGGAAATGAACACGAACGCGGCGTCCAAGCTGGGCCGGGCCACGTCATGCATTTTCCACAACAGCGGGGCGTCGAAGTAGAACGCCTCCAGCTCGTGCACTTCGTCGGCCAGCGCCACGAACCCGGCCAGCGGCAGCAACACGCCGGCAAACAGCAGCACGAAGCGCCAGGCATTGCGCGCCATCCAGTGGCGGACGCCGGCGGCCGGCTCCGGCGCGGCCAGCACGGCGGGCTTATCCGACGCTTCGGACATACTTGCGTTCGACGTACTCGTCGATCAGCGCCACGAATTCCTGGGCGATGTTGTCGCCGCGCAGGGTGACCGTCTTTTCGCCGTCGACGAACACCGGTGCAGCCGGGGTTTCACCGGTGCCGGGCAGCGAGATGCCGATGTTGGCGTGGCGCGATTCGCCCGGCCCGTTGACGATGCAGCCCATCACGGCCAGGGTCATGTTTTCCGCGCCGGGATGGCTCACCTTCCATTCGGGCATCTTGCCGCGCACGTGGTTCTGCACGACCTTGGCCAGCTCCTGGAAGAACTCGGAGGTGGTGCGGCCGCAGCCCGGGCACGCGGTGACCAGCGGGGTGAAGGCGCGCTGGCCCGTGGTCTGCAGCAGTTCCTGGGCGACGATCACTTCCTGCGTGCGCGACTGGCCCGGTTCGGGCGTCAGCGAAATGCGGATGGTGTCGCCGATCCCTTCCTGCAGCAGCACGGCCAGCGCCGCCGAGGAAGCGACGATGCCCTTGCTGCCGATGCCGGCTTCGGTCAGGCCCAGGTGCAGGGCGAAGTCCGAACGCTGGGCCAGGTCGCGGTACACGGCGATCAGTTCCTGCACGCCGCTGACCTTGGCCGACAGCACGATGCGGTCGCGCGGCAGGCCCAGTTCCACGGCGGTGTGCGCCGAATCCAGCGCTGAACGGATCAGCGCTTCGCGCAGCACCCGGCCGGCGTCCCAGGGCTGGGCGCGCTGGCTGTTTTCGTCCATCAGGCGCGCGGCCAGCGACTGGTCCAGCGAGCCCCAGTTGGCGCCGATGCGGACCGGCTTGTCGTAGCGGATCGCGAACTCGATGAGCTGCGCGAACTGGGTGTCCTTCTTTTTGCCGAAGCCGACGTTGCCCGGGTTGATCCGGTACTTGGCCAGCGCTTCGGCGCAGGCCGGTTCCTGGGTCAGCAGCTGGTGGCCGTTGTAATGGAAGTCGCCGATCAGCGGGACCTCGATCCCCATCATCCGCAGCTTCTCCACGATGCGCGGAATGGCGGCGGCCGACTCGGGATTGTTCACGGTCAGGCGCACCATTTCCGACCCGGCCCGCCACAGCTCGGCCACCTGCTTGACACTGGAGGCCACGTCGGCGGTGTCGGTGTTGGTCATCGACTGGACCACCACGGGGTGGCCCCCGCCCACGACCACGCCGCCGATGCGGACAGGCTGGGTCTGGCGGCGGGCCCACACGGTGGTGTCGGAAGGTTGGGTCGGTTGGCTGACGGCGTCGTGCATTCCCCATTTTAACGCACCCGCGCGCGCCCGATGCGGCCGATTGTCGCAGGCAGCGAACCGCGCAAGCGCATACGATGGCAGCCGATGACCGGTACCGACGCCCCCTTCCTACGCACCCTGTGCAGCCTGCGCTGGCTGGCCGTGGCCGGCCAGGCCGCGACCATCCTGGTGGCCAGCTGGGTCCTGGGGCTGGAACTGCCGCAGCTGCCGCTGTGGTCCGGGGTGCTGGTGCTGATCCTGTTCAACCTTTACGCGCAGCTGCGCGTGCTGGATGCCGATACCGCGCCGCTGACCGCGTTCTGCCACATCCTGGTGGACGTGGCGGTGCTGACCTGGATGGTGGGCTGGAGCGGCGGGGTGGGCAATCCGTTCGGCTCGCTGTTCCTGATCCTGATCGCACTGGCCGCGCTGGCCCTGCCGGTGCGCTGGACGCTGGCCGTGGCCGCCGCCTGCCTGATCGGCTATGCGGTCAGCGGCATCTTCGGCAAGCCGCTGCCGCATGGTTACTTCACGGCCATGGACCTGCACCAGTGGGGCGTGGTGGCCAACTTCCTGCTGTCGGCGGCGGTGGTGCTGGCCTTCGCCACCCGGCTGGCGATGGCACTGCGCCGGCGCGAACACGAACTGGCCCTGCTGCGCGAACGCTTCGCGCGCAACGAGGGCATCGTGGCGCTGGCCACCCATGCCGCCTCGGTAGCGCATGAACTCAACACCCCGCTGGCGACCATGACCCTGCTGGCCGACGACATCGCCGACCAGACCGACAACCCGGAAGTACGTGACGATGTCGACACGCTGCGCGAGCTGCTGGTGCAGTGCCGCGAACGGGTGCTGGCGCTGGCGCGCCCGGCCGCCGGCCAGGCGCGCGGCAACGCGCCGGTGACCCTGCCGCAGGTGCTGGAGCAGTGGCAGCTGGTGCGCCCGACCATCACCCTCAAGCGCAACGAGGATGCCCCGCTGCAGCAGCCGCTGGACCCGGGCATCGGCCACCTGCTGATGGTGCTGCTCAACAACGCCGCCGACGCCGGCGAACAGGCCGAACGGCCGCAGGTGGACCTGACCCTGCGTATCGAAGGCAGCGACCTGATCGGCGAAGTGCGCGATTACGGGCGCGGCTTCGACGCACGCGATGCGGTGCTGCCCGGCACCCTGTTCAACAGCGGCAAGACCCAGGGCATGGGCGTGGGCCTGGCCCTGTCCCATGCCACCATCGAGCGCCTGGACGGCGAGTTGTGGATGCGGCCGGCGCAGGGCGCCGGCACCCGCGTCGGCTTCCGCCTGCCCCTGGCTGCACCGGAGATTTCGCCATGAATACCCCCACCCTGCCCGCCTCCAGCCACGGCCTGCTGGTCGATGATGACGAACTGTACCTGCGCACGCTGCAGCGCAGCCTGGCCCGCAAGGGGCTGGAAACGGTGACCGCCAGCGACATCGCCTCGGCGTTGGTGCTGGCGCGGCAGCAGCCGCCGGCCTACGCCCTGATCGACCTGAAGCTGGGTTCGGAGTCCGGCCTGGCGTTGATCCAGCCGCTGCGGGCATTGCGCGAGGACATGCGCATCCTGCTGGTGACCGGCTACGCCAGCATTGCCACCGCGGTGGAGGCGATCAAGCTGGGCGCCGATGACTACCTGCCCAAGCCGGCCACGGTGCCGATGATCCTGCGTGCGCTGGGCGAGGAAGACGACGGCCCGGCCGACGATGGCGAGATGGAGCCACCGGATGCGATGACCCCGATCAGCCGCCTGCAGTGGGAACACATCCAGCAGGCGATGCATGAAACGGGCGGCAATGTGTCGGCGGCGGCGCGCCTGCTCGGCATGCACCGGCGTTCGCTGCAGCGCAAATTGGCCAAGCGGCCGAGCCCGGAGCGCGATCCGACGAGGTAATGGCGGGATCGCGGCGCGACGACCAACGGTCGTCGCCTACCGCGCATCACGATCGGCGAACCGGTAGGCATCGACCGTTGGTCGATGCGCCGCCGGTAGGTATCGACCGTTGGTCGATACTGCTTGTCAGCGCAAACGCCCCAACAGCTCCAGCGTCACCGGATCGGTGATGCCATGCGCCTCACCCTGCAGCGCCGGCAACAGCTGGCTGGCCAGCTGCTTGCCCAGCTCCACGCCGAACTGGTCGAAGGCGTTGATGTTCCAGATCAGCGACTGCACGTACACGGCATGTTCGTACATCGCGATCAGCGCACCCAGCGACTGCGGGGTCAACGCGTCCAGCAGGATGAGCGTGCTCGGGCGTCCACCCGGGTACTCGCGGTGCGGATCGTCGCTGCCCTGGCCGTTGGCCAGTGCTTCGGTCTGCGCCAGCAGGTTGGCCATCAGCGCCTGGTGGTTGATTTCATACGGGTCGTCATTGTGGACGCAGCCGATGAAATCGGCCGGAATCACGCTGGTGCCCTGGTGCAGCGCCTGGAAGAAGCTGTGCTGCACGTCGGTGCCCGCCCCGCCCCACCACACCGACACGGTGTCGCTGCCGACCGGGGTGCCGTCGAGCTGCACGCGCTTGCCCAGGCTTTCCATCACCAGCTGCTGCAGGTAGGCCGGCAGCAGCGCCAGGCGCTGGTCGTAGGTCATCACCGCATGCGTGGCATGGCCAAGCAGGTTGCGGTTCCAGATGTCGGTCAGGGCATGCAGGACCGGCAGGTTCTGCGCCAGCGGCGCGTTGAGCGCATGCGCGTCCATTTCGGCCGCACCGGCCAGCAGCTGTTCGAAACGCTCGAAACCGATCGCCAGCGCGATCGGGAAACCGACCGCCGACCACAGCGAATAGCGTCCGCCCACCCAGTCCCACATCGGCAGCACGCGGCCGGCGGCGATCGAGAACGCCTTGGCGGCACGCTCGGGGTTGGCACTGACGGCGTACAGGCGCTCGCTGCCGCCCAGCCAGTCGTGCAGGATCTGCCCGTTGAGCAGGGTTTCCTGGGTGCCGAAGGTCTTGGAAATCAGGATGCCGGCGGTGGTGGTCGGGTCCAGCGTGGCCAGCGTGCGCTGCATGGCGGCGCCGTCCACGTTGGAAACGAAATGCACGCGGAAGCGCGCGCCGGTGACCGGACGCAGCGCGTCGGCGACCAGGCGCGGACCGAGGTCGGAACCGCCGATGCCGACGCTGACGATGTCGGTGACAGTGGTCTTTTCCAGTGCGGCGATCAGTTCGCCCATCTGTGCACGCACCTGCGCGGCGGTGGCGAAGGCTTCTGCGGCGACCGGGGCGCCACTGACATCGCCACGCAGGGCGGTGTGCAGCGCGGCACGGCCTTCGGTGACGTTGACCGTCTCACCGCGGAACAGGCGCTGGAAGCCGCCGGCGACATCGCGCTCGGCGGCCAGCTGCAGCAGCGCGTCCAACGCCGCGCGGTCGTACTTCTGCCGCGCGAAGTTGGCATACAACGGACCGACCCGCAGCCCCAGCGATTGTGCGCGACCGGGTTCGGCGGCGATCAGTGCGGGGATGCTCGCGCCACGCAGGCGCTGGGCATGGGAGTGAAGCGGGTCGAATCCGTTGGTCTGTGTCATGCGGCCTGGGTCGGGATGCTGTCGTTGGTGTGGGAGATCTGGTTGTTGCCGTCCACATATACCAACTTCGGCCGGAAGCTGTCAGCTTCTTCTTCACTCATGCTGGCGAAGGCGGCAATGATGATGATGTCGCCGACCTGCACGTGGCGCGCGGCGCCGCCGTTGAGCGAGACCACGCCGCTGCCCGCTTCGGCGCGGATGGCATAGGTCGAGAAGCGCGCACCGTTGGTGACGTCCCAGATGTGCACCTGCTCGAACTCGCGGATGCCGGTGGCCAGCAGCAGGTTGTCATCGATGGCGATGGACCCTTCGTAGTTCAGCTCCGAATGGGTCACGGTGGCGCGGTGGATCTTGGTCTTGAGCAGGGAGAGGTGCATGGCACGGGACGACGTAAAGGAAAGGGAAATTCTAGCACCCGGGCACCGGGCGGCAGGGGTTTCCACCCGCCCGCTGCCGGCGGTTCAGGCAGATGAGGGTCGCTGCCGCCAGTGCTGACTTTTTTGCGGCATTCGACGGTTGGCTGATTTGCCGGGCTTCGCCCGGCAGCTGACGATTTATGGCGAACAGCTGGTTGCCAGCAGTTTCCCTGGCTTGGCGGGACGGTGCGGGTTTGCGGGGGACGCCGTGAACCCATCCTTGGGGGCTTGGTCGCGGCATCCATGCCGCTCACACCCCCACAAACCCGCCCCGACCCGCCTTTTGACAGTGTGTCGTTGCCGCGGGAAAGGCGGAGGACGGCCGTTGGCCGTCAACGGGCCTCGATTTGGGTCATGCGTAACCGAACGTTGATCCGTTCACGGCGGTTGTTTGGGAACCAACCCTACCGGGGTCGCGGCGCCCGACTGTTGCCGACCAACGGTCTGCATTCCGCGTTTCCCGTGGCCTAAAGCCAACTGTCGGAGGGTCGGCCGGGGCGGGTTTGCGGGACCGTAGAAAACATGGATGTTTTCTACGAGCCCCCATGGACGGGTTCACGGCGTGTCCCGCAAACCCGCACCGCTCGGCCCAGCTCAGACCAAGGCTCAGCTATCGGCTGTTTGCCAGATTGCGCGAAGCAGTCGGCCTCAGGGCCGACTGCCAGGGATCCAACGCAATCCCTGGCCGGCGCTCACCCAATCGCTATCAGAACTCGAGGTTGTCGATCAGGCGGGTGTTGCCGATGCGCGCGGCGATCAGGGCGACGCGGTTGCCGTCTTCGCTGTCGGCCGGCTCGGACAGGTCCGGCTTGCGGACCACGGCGTAGTCGACCTGGAAGCCGGCGGCCTGCAGGGCCGCGGCGGCTTCGGCTTCGATCAGGCTGCGGGTCTTGCCGGTGATGAAGCCTTCGCGCATGCCCAGCAGCACCTGGTGGATGGTGGTCGAGACCGGGCGCTGTTCGGCGTTGAGGTACTGGTTGCGCGAGCTCATGGCCAGCCCGTCGGTTTCGCGCACGATGTCGCCGCCCACGATCTGGATCGGGAAGGCCAGGTCCTCCACCATCTGGCGGATCACCGCCAGCTGCTGGTAGTCCTTCTTGCCGAAGGCAGCCACGTCCGGCTGGACCTGGTTGAACAGGCGCGAGACCACGGTGCACACGCCGTCGAAGTGGCCCGGGCGGTGGGCGCCTTCGAGCAGGCTGGAAATGCCCGGCACGTTCACGCTGGCCGCCAGCTCCACCCCGAACGGGTACATCGATTCGACCGTAGGCAGCCACAGCACGTCACAGCCGGCCTGCTCCAGTCCGGTGGTGTCGGCTTCCGGGGTGCGCGGGTAGCGGGTGAAGTCTTCGTTCGGGCCGAACTGGGTCGGGTTGACGAACACGCTGGAGACCACGCGGTCGGCGTATTGCTTTGCCAGGGTAACCAGTGAGTAATGGCCGGCGTGCAGGTTGCCCATGGTGGGGACCAGCGCGACGCGCAGGCCCTCGCGCTTCCAGCCGTTGACGACGGCGCGCAGGCGGGACAGTTCGGTGACGGTGTCGATCATGAGGCGTAGGCGTGTTCTGCGTCGGGGAAGGAGCCGTCGCGCACGGCGTCGGCGTAGGCACGGACCGCGCCGGCGACCGACCCGCCTTCGGCAAGGAAATCCTTGACGAACTTGGGACGGCGGTGGCCGCTGTCCAGGCCGAGGAAATCGTGCAGCACCAGCACCTGGCCGTCGCACTGCGGGCCGGCGCCGATGCCGATGGTGGGCACCGACACCGCGGCGGTGACCTCTGCAGCCACCGGCGACGGCAGGCATTCGAGCACCATCATGCTGGCGCCGGCCTCGACAACGGCCTTGGCGTCTTCAACCAGCTGGCGGGCCGCATCGCCGCGGCCCTGCACGCGGTATCCGCCCAGGCGCAGCACCGACTGCGGGGTCAGGCCGAGATGCGAGCAGACCGGAATCTCGCGATCCACCAGGTAACGAATGACGTCCAGCTTGAAGCCGGCGCCTTCGATCTTGACCATCTCCGCGCCGGCCTGGAGCAGGCGCAGCGAGGCCTCGAAGGCGCGCTCAGGGCTGGCGTCAGCGCCGAATGGCAGATCGGCGATCAGCAGCGCGCGGGTCAGCACCCGGGCCACGCAGGCGGTGTGGTAGACCATATCGTCGGTGGTCACCGGCAGGGTCGAATCGTGCCCCTGCACCACCATGCCCAGCGAATCGCCGATCAAGATCAGGTCGACGCCATTGGCATCGAACGCACGCGCGAAGCCGGCGTCGTAGGCGGTCAGCATGACCAGCTTCTGGCCGTTGCGCTTGGCCTCGGCCAGTGCGGGGACGGTCCAGGGCTTGCTGTCTGCGTGGGTACTCATGAGCTGATAACCGGTGGCGATAAGCCCCGCATTATCCTCCTATTGGCGCGATCCCGCAGGCCTCGATACGCATCGCAGCGTCCCGCACGCGACCCTGCCCCGGAATCATCGCCCCAGGGGCGATCTCGGCCAGCGGCAGCAACGCGAACGCGCGCTCGTGCAGGTAGGGGTGCGGCACCTTCAGCTGCGGCAGGTCGATCACTGCCTCGCCGTACAGCAGCAGGTCCAGGTCGAGCGTGCGCGGGCCCCAGTGCACCGCCGCATCGCGGACCCGGCCGAAGTCGCGCTCGATGCCCAGCAGGGCCTCGAGCAGTGCGGTCGGTTCCAGCCCGGTGTCGAGCAGCGCGGCGGCATTGACGAACGCCGGCTGGTCTTCATTGCCCCAGGCCGGCGTGCTGTACAGCTGCGAGCGCGCCTGCAGCGTGGTCAGCGGCAGCGCGGCCATGGCTGCGAACGCCGCGCGCAGGGTCTGCGCGGCGTCGCCGAGGTTGGCGCCCAGTCCAATACAGGCCAGGGTCACGACTTACTCGCCTGCAGCGCCACCGGGACGACGACGGCGGCGGCGGCGCTTGCGCGGCGCCCCGTTTTCGTCCAGCTCGCCTTCGGCCTGCGCGGCGTCCAGCGTGGAATCCAGCTCGGGCCCGGATTGCAGCTGGGCTTCGCGCCAGAACTCCACATCGGCCTGGTGCTCGCTGGAGGCCACCTGGCGCAGCGCCAGGAAGTCGAACGCGGCACGGAAGCGCGGGTGGGTCAGGGTGCGCACCACGCGCTTGCGCTGGCGCGAGCTGAAACGGCCCTGCAGCAGCCAGATTTCCTGCATCGGCAGCGAGAACCGGCGCGGCAGCGCGATGGTGGTCAGCTGGTGCAGGGTGACCCGGTCGGCGGCACGGCGCTGCGCTTCTTCCAGCTGCACGCCCTGCTTCTGCAGGGTCGCCAGCGCGCGGCAGAACGCCGGCCACAGCAGCAGCGCGAACAGGAACGAGGGCGAGACCGGCTCGTCGTTGGCCACGCGCTGGTCGGTGTTGTGCAGGCCTTCGATGACCATGCGGCGCAGCGCGCCACTGCGGTTGCTGCGCAGCGCGGCGGCACTTTCCGGGAACAGCACGTCGAGCAGGCCGTAACGCTCCAGCCCCTCGAAGCTGGCCACGCCGTGGCCGGACAGGAACAGCTTGAGCACTTCTTCGAACAGGCGCGCCGGCGCGGCTTCGCCCAGCAGGCTGGCCAGGCGCGGCAGCGGTTCGGCGCTGGCGTCGTCGATCTGGAAGCCGAGCTTGGCGGCCAGGCGCACCGCGCGCAGCATGCGCACCGGATCTTCCTGGTAGCGCTTTTCGGGATCGCCGATGAGTTTCATCAGGCGCGCCTGCACGTCTTCAAAGCCGCCGGTGTAATCGCGTACCGAGAAATCCTCGATGGCGTAGTACAGGGCATTGCAGGTGAAGTCGCGGCGCACCGCATCGTCTTCGATGCTGCCATACACGTTGTCGCGCACCAGCATGCCGTTTTCCATCTCGCGGTCGCCGCTGCCATCGTCGATGTTGGCGCGGAAGGTGGCCACTTCGATGATTTCCCGGCCGAACACCACGTGCGCCAGCCGGAAGCGGCGCCCGATCAGGCGGCAGTTGCGGAACAGCGACTTGACCTGCTCCGGCGTGGCATCGGTGGCCACGTCGAAATCCTTGGGGTTGCCGCCGACCAGCAGGTCGCGCACGGCGCCACCCACCAGGTAGGCGCCAAAGCCCGAGTCGCGCAGCCGGTACAGGACGCGCAACGCGTTGGGGCTGATGTCCTTGCGGGAGATGTTGTGCTGGTCGCGGGGGATCACGCGCAGACTGAACGGTGATGTAGCGGAGGAATTGATGTTGGCGCTTCCGGTTGAAGTTTCGGGATTGCCCAATGGCATCGAGGTCCATATACTAGCGCGCTGCGCAGTTCGCGACAAAGCATGCTCCCTTCGTCTAGAGGTTAGGACGTGGCCCTCTCAAGGCTAAAACAGGGGTTCGAGTCCCCTAGGGAGCACCATTTGCCGCGCCAGCCGACGAAAAACCCCGCCTTGGCGGGGTTTTTGCGTTGTGGGGCCGGGCCTCAGCCCTCCATCTGCTCCAGCTCCTTGCCCTTGGTCTCGCGCACATAGCGCAGCACGAAGAAGATCGAAGCCACCGCCGCCACCGTATAGATGCCGTAGGCGCCGGCCAGGCCGATGCCGGCCAGCAGGATCGGGAAGGTCACGGTGATGGCGAAATTCGAGGTCCACTGGGCCGCGCCGGCCACCGCCAGGCCCGAACCGCGGATCTGGTTGGGGAACATCTCGCCCAGCATCACCCACATGACCGGGCCCCAGGACATGTTGAAGAACACCACGTAGACGTTGGCCGCCACCAGCGCCAGCCGTCCCATGCCGTCGGACAGCTGCAGGTGGCCATCGGCCAGGGTGCCGCTGGCAAAAGCCACCACCATCAGCGCCAGCGCCACCGACATGCCGACCGAGCCGACCCACAGCAGCGGCTTGCGGCCGACCCGGTCGATCAGCACCACGGTCAGCAGGCAGGCGCCGATGCTGAGCGCGCCGGACAGCACATTGATCAGCAGTGCGTCGTTTTCGGAGAAGCCGACCGCCTGCCACAGCACCGCGCCGTAGTAGAACACCACGTTGATGCCAACCAGCTGCTGGAACACGGCCAGGCCGATGCCGACCCAGACGATGCCGCGCAGCTTGCCGGTGCCCTTGTCGACCAGGTCCGACAGCCGCGGGCGATGCTGGTCCTGGGCCAGCGAGCCTTCGATCTCGGCAATCTTGGCCTGGGCCTCGGCCGCGCCGTACAGGCGGGTCATCACGGCCAGCGCATCGGCGCGACGCCCCTTCACCACCAGGTAGCGCGGGCTTTCCGGGATCCCCAGCAGCAGCACCAGGAACAGGGCCGACGGAATGGCCTGCATCCAGAACATCCAGCGCCAGGCTTCCTGGCCCAGCCACAGCGGCTCGGTGGAGGCCCCGGCAGCGCGGGCCAGCAGGAAGTTGCTCAGGAACGCGCAGAACAGCCCGCTGATGATGGCGATCTGCTGCACGGTGGCCAGGCGCCCGCGGTACCGGGCCGAAGCCACTTCAGCGATGTACGCCGGCGACATCACGCTGGCGGCGCCGACCGCGAAGCCACCGATCACCCGTGCGATCACGAACGCCAGCGAGCTGTGCGCCGAGCCGGCGCCCAGTGCCGACAGCAGGAACATGACGGCGGCGATGATCAACACCCCGCGCCGGCCGAGGCGGTCGCCCAGGCGGCCGGCGAAGAAGGCGCCGATCGCGCAGCCCAGCAGCATGGAGGCGACCTCGAAGCCGATCCCGGCCTCGCTGGACTGGAAGGTCTGCTTGAGGCCATCGACGGTGCCGTTGATGACGCCGCTGTCGAAGCCGAACAGGAAGCCGCCGATGGTGGCGACGCAGCTGATCAGCACGATGAAGGAGGTGTTCTCGCCGCGGGCGGCGTTGGCTGCAAGTGTGGTGGACATGAAGGGTCCTGGCAGGAGTGGGACAGCAACGGGTCAGCGCAGCGGGGTCTCGTCCGGCAGGTTCTCACACGCCCTGCCCGCCCACAAAGGGCTGCCGGGGCCTGATCTACCTGCGTCTTGGCCGCCCGGGTGTCTACCGGTAGGCATCGGCATCTAACCGCACCCACCGGCTCCGGCGCATCGTGCACTGCGACAAAGCCGCAACTGTTCTAGAATTGTCCGGCTTACTGTCGGATCCAGATCCAGCCATGCCCTTTGTCGTCACTGAAAACTGCATCAAGTGCAAACACACCGATTGCGTGGAAGTGTGCCCCGTGGATTGCTTCCACGAAGGCCCGAACTTCCTGGTGATCGACCCGGATGAGTGCATCGACTGCACCCTGTGCGAGCCCGAATGCCCGGTCAACGCGATCTTCCCCGAAGACGACGTGCCCGCCGGGCAGGAAAAGTTCGTGGAACTCAACGCCGAGCTGGCCAAGGCCTGGCCGGTACTGACCGTGCGCAAGGACCCGCCCGCCGACGCCGGCGAGTGGGACGGCAAGCCGGACAAGCTCCAGTATCTGGAGCGGTGAAGCTGAAAAAGGCGCCTCTGGCGCCTTTTTTGTTGTTTGGGTGTGGAGCAACAGCAACAGCCAGAGCGGCGTTTCATCGTTACGTGCCGGGGAGGCCGACGGGCAGCCCCGCTCCGGGACACGCCGTAAACCCATCCCTGGGGGCTTGGCAAAAACTTGCGCGTGTACGCAATCCTGCGTGCACGGCAAGACCGGGGTTGGGCGTCCTGCCCAACCCGCCCGGCGCATGCGCCGGACCCATGTTTTTGACAGTCCCTACGGGGGCTGCCCGCCGGCCTCCCCCCGTGGGATGGTCGTTGGCGGATGGCAAGAGCAGCCACGCACGGCGTGGCTCTACCCGGCGGGTGCGCCGAATGAGCCTGGAGGCGGTTACGTGGCAGGTGCACCGGACGGGCTTGGGGCGGGTAGCGTCGGTTCCCGAACGACGGCAGGGAACGCTGCCGCACCCGGAGACGCATGAAAATCATCGGGGACCGCTGGTGATTTCCCGTGGCCACCCATCATCCGTCGAAGGTGGGACGGGGCGGGTTTGCGGGGGTGTCAAAAACATGGATGTTTTTGCCAAGCCCCCAGGGATGGGTTCACGGCGTCCCCCGCAAACCCGCACCGTCCCGCCAAACCAGGCAACCGGTGCCCACCGGCTGTTCGCCAAAAAGCAAGAAGGCTGCCGGGCAAAGCCCGGCAGCCTCATGACAGCCTGCAACCGCAATAAGCGCGGAATTACGGCGCCAGCTTGGCCTTCAGCTCAGCCAGCAGCTTGGTCGGGGCTGCGCCGGTAGCCGGCAGGCCGCGCGGGTCGACGGCCGAAATGTAGGCGCCGGCTTCGACTGCGACCACGCGGATCAGGAAATCGCTGCCTTCGAAGGCCACGTCGTAGGAGCCCAGCAGCTGGGCCTTGCTGGCGACCTTCACGCCCTGAACCGACTCCAGCGCCGTGCCGACCTTGCCGAACACCTCGTCCTTGCTGCCCGGGACGGTGAAACCGGCATTGTTGGCGGCCGGCGCCTGGGACGAGGCCGGCTTGGCGGCCTGCGAGGCCAGCACCGGCACCTGCGCGGCCGGGCTGGCGCCCGGGGCGTTCAGGTCCGGCGGGATTTCCAGCGGGCGCACTTCCGGCGCCAGTGCGTAGTCGCCCTTGACGCCGCGCTTGCAGCCGGTGACACCTGCCAGGGTGGCGGTGGCCAGAATCGCGAACGACAGCACGCGGATGGCGGAAACGGATTGACGCATGTGAATCTCCTGGGTCAGGCCACTGATGTCAGTGGCTGGAAAGGGCTTCGAGCGCACCGATGTCGGTGGCCAGGTGTTCGGCGGCGGCGTGGTGGGCGGCCGACAACGACAGCAGCGGCAGGCGCAGGCCGTGGCCGATGCCGATCCGGCGCAGCAGGTCTTTCACCGGGATGGGGTTGGGTTCCACTCCGCAGAATTCATGGAACGGCTCCAGCCGGGCATCCCAGGCCTCGGTGGCCTCGCGTTCGCCGGCCGCGGCCAGGTCGCACATGCGCCGGTAGGCACCGGGCAGCGCGTTCGAGCCGACCGAGATCAGCCCGTCCACCCCCGACAGGATCGAACGGGCGGCCGTGCCGTCATCGCCACTGAGGATCGCAAAGGTCGGCGACCGCAGCGCCAGCAGCGCCTGGACCCGGCCCACATCGCCCACCGCTTCCTTGATGCCCACGATGTTCGGGTGCGCGGCCAGCTCGGCCACCGTTTCCGGCAGCATGTCGCAGCCGGTGCGGCCCGGCACGTTGTACAGGATCACCGGCAGCCCACCCTGGTCCGCCACCGCCCGGTAGTGGGCGAGCAGCCCGGCCTGGGTCGGGCGCACGTACGGCGGGGTCACCACCAGCGCGTGGGTCGCGCCGCTGGCCGCCGCCCGGCGGGTCTGCTCGATCGTTTTGGCGGTTCCGGACAGGCCGGTACCCGCCAGCACCGGAACCCGCCCGGCCACGGTTTTGACCGCACTGCGCAGCAGCTGGTCATATTCGTCATCGGACAGGGTCGCGGCCTCGCCGGTCGACCCGGCCACCACCACCCCGTGAACGCCACCCTCCAGTTGCAGGTGCAGCAGGCGCTGCCAACCGTCGGGATCCAATGCGCCATTGGCCTGGAAAGGCGTGGCCAGCGCGGTGATGAGACCGGAAAGGGACAAGGAAACGATGCTCGGAAGTAAGGGGGACGAACGCCGCTGGAAGCGCGGTCGGACGTACGTTGCATGTTACTTGCGGGTCGAAAGCGCGGGCAAGTATGCTGGACTCCGGCGAACGCGCCG
The DNA here is from genome assembly GCF_050031795.1 of Stenotrophomonas sp. SrG. Lineage (NCBI taxonomy): Bacteria > Pseudomonadati > Pseudomonadota > Gammaproteobacteria > Lysobacterales > Lysobacteraceae > Stenotrophomonas > Stenotrophomonas sp. SrG. The sequence goes on along the minus strand of NZ_JBNBBE010000014.1, from coordinate 57,375 downwards.
TCGTCGGCGCCGTTCAGACTCATCCCGCATTACCGGAACCACCTTGACCGACACCACGCCGCGGCCTGCGCCGACCGAAAACCATCTCCTGATCAACGCCTACACGACGCATCCGGAGTCCCCCCTGCTGCCCGTCACCCGGCGCATCGCCGACAGCGGCTGCAACCTGGTCGATGCCCGCCTTGCCACCGTTGGCCGCGATGTCTCCGTCACCGCCCTGGCCACCGGCTCCTGGGACTCGGTGGCCAAGCTGGAAGCCATGCTGACCCGGCTCGAGCGCGAGGAAGGCCTGAAGCTTGTGTGGTACCGCACCGGTGCCAAGCAGGCACAGTCCAACCTGCTGCCCTACATCGTGGAAGTGATCGCCGCCGACAAGCCCGGCATCCTGTTCCAGCTGGCCGATTTCTTCGACCGCCAGGGCATCACCATCGAAAACCTGCAGAGCACCCGCTACCGGGCTATGCAGACCGGCGCGGAAATGTTCTCGGCGCAGGTCACCATCGGGGTGCCCGCCAACATGCACATCGCCGCCCTGCGCGACGATTTCCTCGAATTCTGCGACCACCTCAACCTGGACGCGATCATGGATCCGATGAAGTTCTGACGGCTTCGCGCGTTCATCACCAACGCGCGGTGTTTCATGCAGTTGTAAGACGCGTCACTCAGGCTCCGCAGCAAGGACCTCATGAACAACGGCGATACCCTGGACAGCACCACCCTCGCCCTCCCGCTGGCCCTGTCCGGCGGCGACCACACCACCCTCGGCGATCTCGCCGGCCAGTGGCTGGTGCTGTACTTCTACCCCAAGGACAGCACCCCGGGCTGCACCACCGAGGGCATCGACTTCAACGCCCTGCTGCCGGCGTTCAAGCGTGCCGGCGCCCGGGTGTTCGGCGTCTCCCGCGACTCGGTCAAATCCCACGACAACTTCTGCGCCAAGCAGGGCTTTGCCTTCCCGCTGGTCAGCGATGGCGACGAGGCGCTGTGCAGCGCGTTTGATGTGATCAAGCTGAAGAACATGTACGGCAAGCAGGTGCGTGGCATCGAACGCAGCACCTTCCTCATTTCTCCCGACAGTCGTATCGTGCAGTCGTGGCGCAAGGTGAAAGTGGCCGGCCACGCCGAATCCGTCCTTGAAGCCCTGAAGGCCGCGAAAACCCAGTGATCCACCTGTACCCCACAATGGCCATCACCCTGCCCTGCAGGTCGTGATGGCTTGTCCCTGTTCTGCCACCAGGAAATGACGATGACCCGAGGCAAGCGCATCTACGTTCTGGATACCAACGTGCTCATGCACGATCCAACCGCGCTGTTCAAGTTCGAGGAGCATGATGTCTACCTGCCGATGCAGGTGATCGAAGAGCTGGACAACGGCAAGAAGGGCACGTCCGAAGCGAGCCGCAACGCCCGCCAGGTGAGCCGCTTCCTCAACGAGCTTGTGCAGGCCTCGGGCCTGGACAACCTGGCCGACGGCATTCCGCTGCAGCGCCCGAACGGGTTGCAGCTGCGCGGCAAGCAGAGCGTGGGCCTGCTGCGCTTCCAGACCAGCCATTTCGATGCCGGCAAGAGCTTCGGCGCGGTCATCCCGGACAACGCCATCCTCGGCGCGATCCTGGCCCTGAAGGAACAGGTTCCCGAGATTCCGGTGGTGTTCGTCTCCAAGGACATCAACCTGCGGATCAAGGCGGCCATCGCCGGGATCGTGTCGGAAGACTACGAGAATGATCGCGCGCTGGACGATTTCAGCCTGCTCTACACCGGCGCCACCGAGCTGCCGGAAGACTTCTGGAAGAAGCACACCGACGACCTGCGCAGCTGGAGCGACAAGGGCCGCACCAGTTACGAAATCCTGGCCAAGGATGACGAAGACTGGCATCCCAACCAGTACGCCTACCTGCCGGGCGACGATGAAGTCGAACTGCGGGTGGCCAAGGTCGATGGCAGCGGCAAGGTGATCCTGTCGCTGGTCAACGATTTCCGGCATGGCAGCCATGCGGTATGGGGCATCAGCGCACGCAACCGCGAGCAGAATTTCGCGCTCAACGCGCTGATGGACCCGGAGATCGATTTCGTCACCCTGCTCGGCACCGCCGGCACCGGCAAGACCCTGCTCGCCTTGGCCGCCGGCCTGGCCCAGACCATGGACCAGCAGCGCTACCGCGAAATCATCATGACCCGCGCCACGGTCAGCGTGGGCGAGGACATCGGCTTCCTGCCCGGCACCGAGGAGGAAAAGATGACCCCGTGGATGGGCGCGCTCACCGACAACCTGGAAGTGCTCACCCACACCCAGGAAGGCGGCGCCTGGGGCCGTGCGGCGACCAACGACCTGATCGCCAGCCGGATCAAGATCCGCTCGTTGAACTTCATGCGCGGCCGCACCTTCCTGTCGCGTTACCTGATCCTGGACGAGGCGCAGAACCTCACCCCGAAGCAGATGAAGACGCTGATCACCCGTGCCGGCCCCGGCACCAAGATCGTCTGCCTGGGCAACGTCGAACAGATCGACACGCCCTACCTGACCGAAACCACCTCGGGCCTGACCTACGCGGTGGACCGCTTCAAGAACTGGCCGCACAGCGCGCACATCACGCTGCGCCGTGGCGAGCGTTCGCGCCTGGCCGATTACGCTTCGGAGGTGCTGTGAACCGTTCCCTGTCCCGCGCGTTGCTGCCACTGGCGCTGGCGGCCGTGGCAGCTGCCTGCACGCCTGCCAACACCCGCCCCGGCGCCACCGTGCCGACGGCGGTCAAGACCGGCCAGTCGTGGGTGGTCACCCGCCCGCTGGTGGTTGCCCAGGTCCTGGATACCTGCTCCCGTCCCAGCCCCGGCCAGACGCCGGGGCGGGTGACCGGCTACTGGGCACCCAGCCGCCAGCAGATCGAACAGCTGGAAAGCCGGTTGCCCGCACTGGAAGCGCAGGTACCCAACGTCACCGATTTCGACCGCCAGTATGTCGGCATCGAAGTGGAAGGGCGCAAGCTGATCTACCTCAACGCCTTCCACCTGCCCGACCACGGCGACATGGACCCCGCGCGCGAAGCGATCCGCGTGTGCGATGGTGGCAACCAGTTCTGGGGCGCGCTGTTCGATCCGACCAGTGGCGAGTTCTCCGAGCTGCAGTTCAACGGCGGCTTCGGCGGGTAGCGCCACGCCCTGCGTGGCTGCCGCTACGTCCGGGGCGGCATGGCACAATCGCGAAATGAGCCCTTCCACCCCCGTGTCCGTCCTCACCATCGCCGGTTCCGATTCCGGCGGTGGTGCCGGCATCCAGGCCGACCTGAAAGCCTTCGCCGCGCACCGCGTGCACGGGTTGTCGGCGATTGCCGCGCTCACCGCGCAGAACACCCGCGGCGTGACCGCCGTCCACGTGCCGCCCCTGGATTTCCTGCAGGCGCAGATCGACGCCTGCTTTACCGATTTCGACATCCATGCGGTCAAGCTGGGCATGCTGGCCAACGCCGAGGTGATCGGTCTGGTCGCCGACGCGCTGGAAAAGCATCGCCCCACCCACGTGGTGCTGGATCCGGTGATGGTGGCCACCAGTGGTGCGCGCCTGCTCGAAGACAGCGCCCTGGACGCGCTGCGCACGCGGCTGCTGCCGCTGGCCACGCTGCTTACCCCGAACACCCCGGAAGCCGAACTGCTGCTCGGCCGTCGTATCGTCAGCGCCGATGACGCGGAGGATGCCGCCATCGCACTGCTCGACCTCGGCGCCGGTGCGGTATTGCTCAAGGGTGGCCACATGGCCGAAGGCGCGCGCGTGATCGATCGCTACTTCGATGGTGTCACCCGCGAGGAGTTCAGCCACGCCCGCCTGCCGGTAGACGCGCACGGCACCGGCTGCACGCTGGCCTCGGCGATCGCCGCGCAGCTGTGCTGCGGGTTGTCGCTGCCCAACGCCTGCGAAGCCGCCATCGATTACGTCGCGCGTGGCCTGCAGGGCGGCTACACGCCCGGCCGCAGCGAAGTGCTGGTGCTGGATCACTTCGGCGCGGCGCGGCCGGCATGACGCGCGCGCTGGCGGTACCGGTCCAGAGCGACGATGGCCATCGCTTCGAACTGATCGGGCGCGTGCCCGCGCAGCCGCGCGCGCAGCTGCTGTGGCTGCCGGCGCTGGGCGTGTCGGCGCGCAATTACCAGGCGTTCGCCGATGCACTGGCGGCATGCGGCATCAGCGTGTTCCTGCACGAGTGGCGCGGCAACGGCAGCAGCAGCCTGCGCCCGTCGCGCACGCAGGATTGGGGCTATCGGGAAATCCTCGAGCAGGACCTGCCAGCCAGCCTGGCGGCGGTGCGCCTGCACGGCAACGTGCCGCTGATCATCGGCGGGCACAGCCTGGGCGGGCAGCTGGCCTGCGTGTTCGCCGGGCAGCACCCGGACCTGTTCGCCCGGTTCTGGCTGGTGGCCACCGGCACCCCGTTCTGGCGAACGTTCCCCGCCCCGCGCTGCTGGGCCCTGCCGCTGGTGTACCGGTTCCTGCCTTGGCTGGCGCAGCGCCAGGGCGTCCTGCACGGGCGCCGGCTCGGCTTCGGGGGCACCGAGGCGCGTGGCCTGATTCGCGACTGGGCACGCGTGGGCCTGAACAACCACTACGCCGGCACCGGCATCCACGCGGACCTGGAGGGCGGCATGCGGCGACTGCGCGGCCAGGCCAGCGCGGTGGTGATGGCCGACGACTGGTTCGCTCCGCCGGGCTCGATGCAGGGGCTGCTGGTGAAGCTGCCCCTGGTCGTTTCCACATTGTCGGTCCTGCCCGCAGGCGCACTGGGAACCCGGGCAGATCACTTCGCATGGATGAAGTCGCCGGAGGCCGTGGTGAAGGCACTTTTTCATTCATTTGAATGAAGTCCTTCACAAAAGCGTTGACGGATGCGGCGTCGATCCGCATAATTCCGCTCCTGTTGACGCGCCCGTAGCTCAGTTGGATAGAGTACCTGGCTACGAACCAGGCGGTCGGGAGTTCGAATCTCTCCGGGCGCACCATTGCATCGAAGACGAAAAAAGGCAGCCACGGGCTGCCTTTTTCGTGTGTGCGTTCATGACCGGATCGGGTCGCCGACACGTACTGCGGACATGGCCATCCGGTCCGCTTCGCGCGGGATCTCCGGCGCCGGGCAGCGGCCACCGGCATGCTCGTCATGCGCCAGCCAGTCGTCGACCACGCCGCCGAGCAGGTCCAGCCGAAGTGGCAGGGTGATGTGGTCTTCGCCACGCATCTCGATGTAATGCACGCGCGGGCTGGCGGCGGCCAGCGCACGCCCCTGGTCCACCCGCACGTGTGCGTCATCCTGGCCGTGCAGCAGCAGCACGCAGGCGCGCGTATCGGCCAGCGCACGGGCCACGTCCACCGTGTCCAGATCCAGGTCCAGGCGCTGGCTGGCAGCGGCGATCACCGCGTTGATGTCCTGCCCGCCATAGCGCCAGCGACCGTAGGCGGCCATCGCCTGCGCCTTCCACGCGGTGGGCTGCAGCGACATCAGGTGCGGAATCATGCTGCGGATCGCATCGCCGGCATTTGCGAACGACTCCATCGCCACCACGCCGGTGACCCGGTCGCCCAGCTTGTCGGCGGTGAACAGCGCGGTGGCCGCACCATAGGACACGCCGAACAGGTACAGCGGCCCGACCACTTCCCCGCGGCGTTGCAGCGCGTCGATCACATCGATCACGTCATCGGATTCGAACGTGCCGTAGCCCGACGGCCCGGCACCGGAATGGCCATGGTTGCGCAGGTCGATGGTCACCACCCGGTAGCCGGATTCGGCCAACTGCAGCGACCACGGCAGCATCGAATCGCCATTCATCATCCAGCCGTGCAGCAGCACCACGGTGCCACGCGGCGCCTGCGGCTGGAACGGCTGCGGCAGGGCCAGCTGCAGCCCGGTGTTCAGGGGCTCGCCGTTGTCATGCTGCTGCGCCAGGTAGTGATAGCGCAGCCCGTAGCGGCCCGGATCGAAGGCGCGCCAGAACAGCGGCACGCCGGCGCGGCCGGTCACGAACCCATGGCGGTTGGGGACCGCCTCCACCGCTTCGGCGATGCGCGCGGTATCGAGCAGCGTGGAAACGCCGCCGGGCGCGACCAGGCGGTCGCTGAGCGAGGTGGAGGCAGCGGATGAGGTGAGCGATGAGCACGCGGCCAGCCACAGGCCGGCCCCGGCCAGCGCGAGCAGCAGCAGGCGTTTCATGGGCACAGGAGTTCACATTGAGCCGCGCAGCGTAGCGACGGCGCGTCGGGCGCTCTACCGCAACCAGATGACCAAATCGTGACACCCCAGCCGGGGTTCAGCCATCGGCGGTCACAGCCATGCCGACATCTGCCCCCACCATCCCTCCATCAACCCCGGCTGGCGCATCCGCTCGCGCCACCAGCGCAGCGCCGCCCCCTCCTCGCCGGTGCGCCAGGCCAGCCAGAAGGTCTCGTCCGGCTTGGGCTCCTCCACCTGCCGCACCACCAGCCGCCCCTCCGCCACCGCTGCCTGCACATAGGGTTCGGGCAGGAAGCCGAAGCCCAGCCCCGCGCACTGGAGGCGGAACTTGCTGACCGTATCGGGCACGGTCACCGTCTCCTGCCCCATCAGCAGCCCGACCGTGCGCGGCAGCAGCCGGCGCGCGGAATCGGCCACGGCAATGGCGCAGTGCGCGGCCAGCTGTTCCCGCCCGAGTGGTTCCGGCAGCACCGCCAGCGGGTGTCCCGGCGCCACCGCGAACACGAACCGCACCACGCCCAGCGGCTCCACCACGTAGCCACCGCCACTGGGGCCCTCCCCGGCTGCGCCGACCAGTAGATCCGCACGCCGGTCCAGCAGCGCCTCCCACGTACCCGACAGGGCTTCGCTGATCAGGCGGATCCGGGTCTGCTCGGCGACCGTGCTGAAGGCCCGCACATCCTCGGCCAGCAGCGCCGGCTGGAACAGCGAATCCACCGCCACGGTCAGCTCGGCCTCCCACCCGGAAGCCACCCGCCGTACCCGCATCTCGAGCTCGCGGGCGGCGCGCAGCAGGTGCCGGCCCTCGTCCAGCAGCGCGACCCCGGCCTCGGTCAAATGCGCGCGCGGGCCGATCCGGTCGAACAGCTGCACCCCCAGGTCCTGCTCCAGCTTGGAGACGGTGTAGGAGATGGTCGAGGGCACCTTGTGCAGCTCCTTGCCGGCAGACGCGAACGAGCCACGGCGGTCGATGGCATCCAGGATCTGCAGGGCGTCGAGGCTGAGCTTGAGCATTCGAATTTTTCGATGATGGCTTGCAAAACTATCCGTTTTTCAAGCGGCAGGCGCAAGCGGATACTGGCGCCAACAGGAAAGGGACAGCAAACACCGCCCCGGACCGCCATCGAAACCATCGAACACCCGAGGAGAACCACCATGCTGCAGATCCGCAAGAGCGCCACCCGTGGCCAGGCCAACCATGGCTGGCTGAACTCCCAGCACACCTTCTCCTTCGCCGGTTACTACGACGCGCGCTACACCAGCTTCGGCCCGCTGCGCGTGATCAACGAAGACAAGGTGATCGGCGGCCAGGGCTTCGGCACCCACAGCCACAGCAACATGGAGATCATCTCCTACGTGCTGGGCGGCGCGCTGGAGCACAAGGACTCGATGGGCACCGGCTCGGTGCTGCGTTACGGCGACGTGCAGCGCATGAGCGCCGGCAGCGGGGTCAGCCACAGCGAGTTCAACCACTCGGCCGACGAGACCGTGCATTTCCTGCAGATCTGGCTGTTCCCGGATACCGAGAACATCGCCCCGAGCTACCAGGAAACGCATTTCGCCCCGGACGCCAAGCGCGGCCAGTTGCGCCTGATCGCCTCGAAGGATGGCCGTGACGGTTCGCTGCTGATCCACCAGGACGCCAACATCTACGCCACGATCCTGGACGGCGACGACCGCGCCCACCTGGCCCTGGCCCCGCGCCGCGGCGCCTATGTGCAGGTTGCCCGCGGCCAGCTGCAGGTCAACGGCATCACCCTGGACACCGGCGACGCGCTGCAGATCACCGACGAAGCGCAGGTGACCCTGGAAAATGCCAGCGACGCCGAAGTGCTGGTGTTCGACCTGCCGCTGTAACCGCAGCGGCCCTCACCAACGCCCCGAGCTGATCGGGGCGTTGTCATGTCTGGGCTCAGGACCCGGGCACCGGGGCGTCGTCGGCAATCAGCTTCGCCTGCTTCAACTCCGCCCAGAGCGCGGACGGGATCGCCACCGACATGGACGCCACGTTGGCCTGCACCTGTCCGGGCGTGCGTGCACCCGGAATCACCGCGGACACGACCTCTGGCGCATCCGCGAACTGCAACGCCACGGTGCGCAGATCGACGCCGTGGCGGTCGCAGATGGCCTGCACGGCCGCACGCTTCTTCGGCGCCCACTCGGGCACCTTGCCGTCGTAGAGGTACCGATCGCGGCCGGCCAGGTAGCCGGCGAGCAGCGGCGCACCCACCACCACCGACGCACCGTGCCGGGCGATGGCCGGGAAGGTGTCGTGCAACGCCTGATCGTGGTCGAGCAGCGAGTACTGGCAGGCGAGCAGGAAGATGTCAGGATCGGCTTCCTGGATCGCGCGCAGCGCCGGCTCCGGGCGGTTCACGCCAAAACCCCATCCCTTGATCAGACCCTCCTCGCGCATCCGGGTCAGCGCGGGCATCGCGCCCTTGGCCGCCTCGGCGAAGCGCTGCTCCCACGGCATGCCAAGGTCCTTCTCGTTATCCGGCGACAGGTCGTGGATGAAGACCACATCCAGCTGCGCGACCCCCAGCCGGTTGAGGCTGTCTTCCACCGAACGACGAACGCCGTCGGCGGAATAGTCATAGCGGTAGTGGAACGGCGACGGGTCTTTCCACATGGTGTCCTGCAGCTCGCCAGCGGTGGCGGTCAGCAGTCGACCGACCTTGGTCGACAGCGTGTACTCACCCACCGGGTGGTTGTGCAGGTGATGCCCCATCCGCCGTTCGCTCAGGCCCAGGCCATACCAGGGCGACGTGTCGAAGTAGCGCACGCCTGCGGCATAGGCTGCGGCCAGGGTCTGTTCGCTTTGCGCGTCGGTGGCTGGGGCAAAGCCGTTGCCGATGGCCACCCCGCCCAGCCCGAGGCGCGTGCGCGGCCGAAAGCGCCCGCCCTTGCCGGCGGCGTGGGTGGCCAGCGGCTGCGCGGCGCTGCGGCCACGTGTTGGCAGCACGCTGCCGGGCGCGGCGGCGCCGGACTGCGCCAGCAACGGTGAACTGGCCAATGCGGCGGTACCGGCAGCGGCGGCGGAAAGGAAGTGGCGACGTGCGTTCACGGCGACTCCGGGTGCGGGGGAGCAACCACCCTCGCAGAATGCCAGTGCACGGCGTGCGGGCAACACGTCAACGCTGCGGCAACAGCACACAAAGAAAAAGGCCTTCGTACTTGCGTACGAAGGCCTTTTCTACAACTGGCGGAGCGGGAGGGATTCGAACCCTCGATACAGTTTTTGGCCGTATACTCCCTTAGCAGGGGAGCCCCTTCAGCCACTCGGGCACCGCTCCAGTATTCTGGTTCCGCCGCTTCGATGTTTCTTCTCAGCGGGGGCGCGAAGAATAACGTTTTTCACACCCCGAGGTAAAGCCTTAATCGGAAGAATTTTCACTTCCCGATGCATTCGGCTCGTCGCCTCGCTGGATGCGCTGGTAAATCTCTTCGCGGTGCACGGCCACGTCCTTCGGGGCGGTGATGCCAATACGCACCTGATTGCCCTTGACGCCGAGCACGGTGACGCTGACGTCGTTACCGATCATCAGGGTTTCGCCAACACGGCGAGTCAGGATCAACATTTTTGCAAGTCTCCAGGGAACCGGTGGATTTTCCCGACCGGCTCGGCGCCCAGCCAAGGAACGCCACACGACAAAGGGAAAAGATTAGCCATAGTACCGTCAGCCCTCCTGCGCCATCAAGGAGCAGGAGGATTCAGGCGTTCAGATACGAGGGGTGACCCAGTCGACGACGGCAGCCAGTGCAGAAGCAAGGGCGGGCCCGTCCTCGCCACCACCCTGGGCGAGGTCCGGGCGGCCGCCGCCCTTGCCCCCGATCTGACTGGCGATGTGGGACAACAGTTCCCCGGCCTTTACCTTGCCCGTTGCACTGCCGTTCACGCCGGCGACCAGGGCCGCCTTGCCGTCCTGCGTGCCGGCCAGCACGATCACCGCATCGCCCAGCTGCTGCTTGAGGCGGTCGATCGCTTCGCGCAGTGCCTTGGCATCGAAACCTTCCAGGCGCGCGGCCAGCACCTTGACGCCTTTGACCTCAACTGCGCCAGTGCCCAGGTCGGCGGTCGCGCCCGCCGCCTGCTTGGCCTTCATGGCCTCCAGTTCGCGTTCCAGCTTCTTCTGGCGCTCGCCAAGCTGGCGGATCTTGTCGACCACTTCGCCCGCATTGCCGCCGAGCAGCGCGGCCGCTTCGGCTAGCTGGGCTTCTTCGTGGGCCACGTAGTCCAGCGCGCCCTGCCCGGTCACCGCTTCGATACGGCGCACGCCCGACGACACGCCGCCTTCGGAGGTGATCTTGAACAGGCCGATGTCGCCGGTGCGCGTTACGTGCGTGCCACCACACAGTTCAGTGGAGTAATCGCCCATCTTCAGCACGCGCACGTTTTCGCCGTACTTCTCGCCGAACAGTGCCATCGCGCCGAAATCGAGCGCTTCCTGCATGCCCATGTTGTGCACTTCGGCCGCATTGTTGGCGCGCACCTGCTCGTTGACCTTGCGCTCGATCACGGCAAGGTCCGCGGCACTGATCGGCTGGAAGTGCGAGAAGTCGAAGCGCAGGCGGTCCGGTGCCACCAGCGAGCCCTTCTGCTGCACGTGGGTGCCCAGCACTTCACGCAGTGCGGCGTGCAGCAGGTGGGTGGCCGAGTGGTTGAGGATGGTGGCGCCGCGGCGCTGGTCGTCCACCACACCGCCCAGCACATCGCCCAGCTTCAGGCTGCCTTGGGTGACGGTGCCGACGTGGCCGTGGAACTGGCCCGCGAACTTCTGCGTATCGGTGATCTGCAGCTGCACGCCGTTGCCGGCCAGGCTGCCGGTGTCGCCCACCTGGCCACCCGATTCGGCATAGAACGGGGTCTGGTCGGTCAGCACGATGACCTCGTCGCCGGCCTGCACCGCGTCCACCGGGCGCCCGTCCTTGAGCAGCGCCACCACGGTCAGGCCGTCGGCCTGCAGGCGGTCGTAACCCAGGAACGTGGTGGGCTTGAGCGTGGCGACCAGCTCGGCCGACAGCGTGACGCCGCCGCCGAACTTGCCGCCCTTGCGGCCGTCCTCACGCTGCTTCTCCATTGCGGCATTGAAACCGTCGATGTCCACGGTCAGGTCGCGCTCGCGCGCGATGTCCTGGGTCAGGTCGAGCGGGAAGCCGTAGGTGTCATAGAGGCGGAAGGCATCCGCGCTCGGAATGACGCCATTGGTCACCTGCGCGGCGACGTCGTCGAAGATCTTCATGCCCGAATCGAGCGTCTGCGCGAAGCGCTCTTCCTCGGCCTGCAGCGCACGCACCACGGTGTCGGCCTGTGCCGGCAGTTCCGCGTAGGCCTCGCCCATCTGCTCGACCAGGGTCGGCACCAGCTTGCTGAAGAACGGCTGGCGCACGCCCAGCATCCAGCCATGGCGCAGGGCGCGGCGGATGATCCGGCGCAGCACGTAGCCGCGGCCTTCGTTGGACGGCAGCACGCCGTCGACGATCAGGAACGAACAGGCACGGATGTGATCGGCGATCACGCGCAGCGACTTGTTCTCCAGGTCGGCCATGCCGGTCAGTTCGCTGGCCTTGCGGATCAGCGCCTGGAACAGGTCGATCTCGTAGTTGGTATGCACGTGCTGCAGGATCGCGGCCAGGCGTTCCAGGCCCATGCCGGTGTCCACGCACGGCGCCGGCAGCGGCACCAGGGTGCCGTCCGGCTGGCGGTCGAACTGCATGAACACCAGGTTCCAGATTTCGATGTAGCGGTCGCCGTCTTCATCCGGCGAACCCGGCGGGCCACCGGCGATATGGTCGCCATGGTCGTAGAAGATTTCGGTGCACGGGCCGCACGGACCGGTATCGGCCATCTGCCAGAAGTTGTCCGAGGCAAACGGCGCGCCCTTGTTGTCGCCGATGCGCACGATGCGTTCTTCCGGAATGCCGACCATGTCGCGCCACAGCGCGTAGGCCTCGTCATCGGTCTGGTAGACGGTGACCAGCAGGCGGTCGGCCGGCAGCTTCCAGACCTGGGTCAGCAGCTCCCAGGCCCAGGCGATGGCGTCCTTCTTGAAGTAGTCGCCGAACGACCAGTTGCCCAGCATTTCGAAGAAGGTGTGGTGGCGCGCGGTGTAGCCGACCTGGTCCAGGTCGTTGTGCTTGCCGCCGGCCCGCAGGCAGCGCTGCACGTCCGCCGCGCGCACATAGCTGCGCTTCTCGGCGCCAAGGAACACGTCCTTGAACTGCACCATGCCGGAGTTGGTGAACAACAGGGTCGGATCATTGCCCGGCACCAGCGGTGCCGACGGCACGATGGTGTGGCCCTTGCCCTTGAAGAACTCAAGGAAATCGCTGCGGATCTGGGAGGTAGTGAATTTGACGGGTGCGTTCATGGGGGCTGGCTTCATGCGGGCCGGCCGGTCCTTCGCACACAGCCCCAATGGCCGGGTGTCGAGAGCAGGACCGCCGAAACCACAAAGGGTATCAGGCCCGGGCCCCCGGGACACGTCCGGGTGACGGGCGCGCTGCGCGCCCTTCAGTCATCCGGGTCGTAGCGGGTGGCACGGCGGATGGTGTCGCCATCAAACCCACGGCGGGCCAGCAGATCAGCGGCTTTGCGGCGCTGGGGCAGCTCCTGGGGGCCCGCCTCGCCAAAGCGGCGGCAGACCAGGTCCCGGGCGTTCTCTGTCCAGTCGCCTTCGAAGGTGTCCATGGCGGCGGCGACCTGCTCGCTGTCCAGCCCATGGGTGCCCAGTTCGGCGCGGATGTGGAGGGGGCCATAGCCGGTGTTCGCACGGATGCGGACCAGGTTCTCGGCAAAGCGGGTGTCATCCTGCCAGCCGGCCTCGGTGAGCTTGTCCACGGCGGCAGTGGCGGCGTCGCCTTCGATGCCGCGGGCAGTGAGCTTGCGGGTCAATTCCTTGCGCGAATGCTCACGGCGTACCAGCAGGCCAAGCGCGCGTTGGACCGGGGTCTGTTCACGGACGCGGCGCTTGCGGCCGGGTGCCGGGGCGTCTGGGTCGTGCATGGGCACCTCGATGAAATGCGCCGTCCGTGGCGCTCCCCCCGTCGGGGGAAGGTTGAACCCCCGGGACAGGGCGAGCGTCACTGACGGCGCTGCCCTGCCCCGCAGGAAACTTACTCGGCGTCGTCGTCACCGTCGCTGTCACCGCTCTCGCGGGCAGCCTCGGCCGGCTGGAACTTCTCGCGCAGCTCGGCTTCCAGGCGCTGGGCCACCTGCGGGTTGTCACGCAGGTAACCGCGGGCGTTGTCCTTGCCCTGGCCGATGCGCTCTTCGCCGTAGCTGTACCAGGCACCGGCCTTCTCGACCAGCTTGGCTTCCACGCCCATGTCGATCAGCTCGCCTTCGCGGCTGATGCCTTCGCCGTACAGGATTTCGGTGATGACCTGCTTGAACGGCGGCGCCAGCTTGTTCTTGACGACCTTGATCTTGGTCTGGTTGCCGATGATCTCGTCGCCCTTCTTGATCGCGCCGATGCGGCGGATGTCCAGGCGCACCGAGGCGTAGAACTTCAATGCGTTGCCGCCGGTGGTCACCTCCGGGCTCTGGCCCGGCATCATCACGCCGATCTTCATGCGCAGCTGATTGATGAAGACCACCAGCGTGTTGGAGCGCTTGATGTTGCCGGTCAGCTTGCGCAGCGCCTGGCTCATCAGGCGGGCCTGCAGGCCCGGCAGCTGGTCGCCCATTTCGCCTTCGATTTCGGCCTTCGGGGTCAGCGCGGCGACCGAGTCGACCACCACGATGTCCACCGAGCCGGAACGGACCAGCATGTCGGCGATTTCCAGCGCCTGCTCACCGGTATCCGGCTGGGACAGCAGCAGGTCGTCCACGTTCACGCCCAGCTTGGCGGCGTAGATCGGGTCCAGCGCGTGCTCGGCGTCGATGAAGGCAGCGGTGCCGCCCTTCTTCTGGCATTCGGCGATCGCCTGCAGGGTCAGGGTGGTCTTGCCCGAGGACTCCGGACCGTAGATCTCCACCACACGCCCCTTCGGCAGGCCGCCGATGCCGAGCGCGATGTCCAGCATCAGCGAACCGGTCGGGATGACCTCGACGGCCTCGATGACACGGTCGCCCATGCGCATGACGGAGCCCTTGCCGAACTGCTTTTCGATCTGGCTCAGGGCGGCGGTCAGGGCACGCTTTTTGTTCTCGTCCATCGGATTGGTCCTTGCAGAGGTCATGTCGTTGGAGGTGTTGTCTTTGGAGGTCTTCTTGGCCACGGGGTCACTTTAAGGTTGGCGTATCGCACAGGCTGAGATTCTGCCCGGCGTTCGGAAAAAAATTATCGGACATCCGTACCAACCTCAGCCAAACCAGAGAATCGCCACAAAAGACCGTGCATGTCGTGCGTTGAAGAGATCAGCGGTTCGGGCGCAGCAGCCCGCAATAGAGGCCTTCAATGGCGAAGTCCTGGTCGGGCAGCACTTCGATCGGCTTGTAATCGGGATTGCGCGGCAGCAGCCGGATCCGGTCCTTGCCCATCTTCAGCAGCTTGACGGTGATCTCGTCATCGATGCGCGCCACCACGATCTGGCCCGAGCGGGCGTCGCGGGTACGGTGCACGCCGATCAGGTCGCCGTCGAAGATGCCTTCGTCGATCATCGAGTCGCCCTGGACTTTCAGCAGGTAGTCCGGTGCGGGCGAGAAGAACACCCGATCCAGCACCACGAAATCGTCCGAGCCGATGTCCGCCCCAATCGGCAGGCCGGCCGCGACCCGGCCCAGCACCGGCAGCCGCAGCACGTGGTCGGGCAGCGCGGGCACTGCCAGTGAGGCCGGCAGGCCGTCCTGCAGCGGCGGCGCCTGCACCAGCCGGATACCGCGCGCCTGGCCGGGAATGCGACGGATCGCCCCGGCCTGCTCCAGCGCTTCCAGGTGGTACTGCGCGGCCCGCACGCCCTTGAAGCCGAACGCACGGGCGATTTCCGTCTGCGACGGCGGCGCGCCGTCGGTCTCGATGCGCTCGGCGATCAACTGCAGGATCGCCTGCTGGGTATCGGTAAGGTCCATGGTTAGTAGTAATACTACTAACACCCGACACACGCAAGCCCCGACCAGAAAAAAGCAACGCCAACCCCCGTATCCCGATCTCGCCGCGAGCCCGTAGCAACTCGTAGTGCCGACTGTCAGTCGGCAACCGCGCGCAGCGCGGCACAAGCATCCGAAGACGGCCACCATCATCCGGCACGCGCCAACCGGCGTTTACACGATCCGGAGCCGCCCCTCAGGCGTCAATGACCCCGAAACGGAGAGCGGACCCGCATGGCGTGTCCCTACGCGCCTGGCAGGCGGTCGCCGGCCATCACGGATTCCGCCCCGACCGCCAGATCGACACCAGTATCCACACCCCGCAGAACCCCGCCCCCACGAACCCGGCCACGCCCAGCGCCAGCAGCCAGCGGCTCGACAGCCCACCCACGCTGTGCATCACGATCGACGACCCAATGATCAACGCAGCGGTGACGATCCCCACCACCAGCCGGTTCGCCGCCCGGTTGACCTGCTCGCCGAAGCCCTGCAGCGCAGTCGTCTCCACCTTCAACTGCAGACGCCCCCGCCGCGCCATCTGCACCAGCTGGCGCACATCGCGCGGCAGGTCACCGGCCAGGTCCAGCAGCCCGGCCACGCTGCGCTTCCCGCGCTTGAGCAGGGCCGTCGGCGCAAACCGTTGCCACATCACCCGCTCCAGGAACGGGCGCGCGGCGGTGGCCATGTCGAACTGCGGGTCGAGCTGGCGGCCCATGCCTTCCAGCGTCAGGAACGTCTTGATCATCAGCGCCAGGTCGGCCGGCAGGGTCAGCGCGTACTGGCGCAGCAGCTGGGTGATGTTGCCCAGCATCAGGCCCATGTGCAGGTCCTTCAGCGGCACGCCCCGGTACTGGTCGACGAAGGTACTGATGTCCTGCTGCAGCCGCGATTCGTCCACGTCCACGCCACCGGACCAGTCCAGCAGCACGTCGGTGACCGACTCCGGCTCCTGGCTGACCAGCCCGTGCAGCAGCTGCGCGACCTGGAAGCGGCGCTGCTCGGAGATCGCCCCGACCATGCCGAAGTCGATCACGCCGATCCGGCCATCCCGCAGGTAGATGATGTTGCCCGGGTGCGGGTCGGCGTGGAAGCAGCCGTCCTCGAGCACCATCTTGAGCACGATGCGGCCGCCGGTGCGGGCCAGCCGGACCCGGTCGAGCCCGGCCGCATCCACGCCGGCGAGGTCGCGGCCGGGGATGCCGTCCACGAAGTCCTGCACGTTGAGGCTCTCGCAGGTCCACTGCCAGTGCACCTTGGGAATCAGGATGTCGTTGCGGCCGGCGAAGTTGCGCGCGATGCGCTCGGCATTGCGGCACTCGGCGGCGAAATCCAGCTCGCGCCGCAGCGACACCTGGAACTGCTGGACCACCTCGGACGGCCGATAGCGGCGCATGTCCGGCAGCCGCGCTTCGACGATTTCGGCCAACCGCGCGAGCAGGCGCAGGTCGGCTTCGATCACCTCGCGGATGCCGGGGCGGCGGATCTTC
This sequence comes from Stenotrophomonas sp. SrG, assembly GCF_050031795.1. Lineage (NCBI taxonomy): Bacteria > Pseudomonadati > Pseudomonadota > Gammaproteobacteria > Lysobacterales > Lysobacteraceae > Stenotrophomonas > Stenotrophomonas sp. SrG. The sequence continues at coordinate 40,648 of NZ_JBNBBE010000014.1, read as the reverse complement.
AGCACCACCTCGCTGCCATCGTGCAGCGTGGCCCGGTGCGCCTGGGCCAGCGAGGCCGCCGCCAGAGGGGTTTCATCGAGCCAGGCGAACACCTCGGTAGCCGGCGCCCCCAGGTCGGCTTCCAGCTGTTCGCGGACCTGCGCATACGGCAACGCCGGCACCGCGTTCTGCAATTCGGAGAATTCGGCGATCCAGTCCGGCGGGAACAGATCCACGCGGGTGGCCAGCACCTGGCCGAGTTTGACGAAGGTAGGGCCGAGCTCTTCCATCGCCCGCCGCACCCGCACCGGGGCGGTCATGCGCAGGATCTGCTGGGTATCGTTCCAGTGCAGCAGGCGGCCGGCACGCTCCAGCACGTCGGCCAGGCCGATGCGGCGCACCAGGTCGCCGAAGCCATAGCGGATCAGGACCGAGGCGATTTCCTGCAGACGCCCCAGGTCACGGACGGTTCCCAGCGTTTCCCACATCGGTGCACCCTCGTTCGACAGCAGGGCTCAGGATGTCACAGCGCCGGGAAAATTCCCGTCAGCGCCTGCTGCACGGTCTGCCGGCGGATGGCTTCGCGGTCGCCCTCGAACTGGAACAGCTGCGCGCGGGCATAGCCACCGCGCTGCTTCCAGCCGATCCAGACGCTGCCCACCGGCTTGTCCGGGCTGCCGCCACCGGGGCCGGCGATGCCGGTCACGGCCACGGCCATGCCGGCACCGGAATTGATCAGCGCGCCGGACACCATTTCCAGCACGGTTTCGCGGCTGACCGCGCCGAACTGTTCCAGGGTCTGCGCGCGCACGCCCAGCAGGCGCTGCTTGGCCTCGTAGCTGTACACCACCATGCCGCAGTCGAAGAACGCCGACGAGCCGGCGATGTCGGTCATCGCCTTGGCGATCCAGCCGCCGCTGCAGCTTTCGGCGGTGACCAGCTGCAGCGCAGCCGCTTGCAGCTGCTGGCCGACGTCACGGGCCAGGTCGCCGAGTTCGGCATCGGTGGGGACAGTCACGGACTCACCATTCGGGCAGTTTTTCCGGAAGCAGTGCGCGGATGGGCGCGCCGTCGTCGGCGGCAGCCAGTTTCTCGGCTTCGGCGATCGGGATCTCGACCTGCAGCAGCCAGCCGTCCTCGTCGCTGCGTTCGCCACGCACCACTTCCAGCTGGTGCAGGCGCGAACGCAGGCGGCCGGCGGTCGGCGGCAGGCGCAGGTCGCCACTGACGTGCTGCAGGCCCAGGCGCTTGCCCAGCACCGATTGCAGCAGGTCCAGGCCCACCCCATCGCGCGCCGAGATCCAGACGCGTTCGCGGCGTGCGGTATCGGGAATACCGTCCTGGGCGTCGTGGCGGACTTCGCTGCCTTCGATGCGGTCGATCTTGTTGAACACCAGCAGCTGCGGCAGTTCGCCCGCACCCACTTCGTTGAGCACTTCGTCGACCTGCGCGATGCGCTCCTCACGGTGCGGATCGGCCGCATCGACCACGTGCAGCAGGAAGTCGGCCTCGCGCGCTTCGCTCAAAGTCGCGCGGAACGCGGCCACCAGTTCGTGCGGCAGGTCGCGGACGAAGCCCACCGTATCGGCCAGCACCACGTTGCCGCCCGGCACCGCGATGCGGCGCACGGTCGGGTCGAGGGTGGCGAACAGCTTGTCGGCGGCGTACGCCTCCGCACCCGTCAGCGCATTGAACAGCGTCGACTTGCCGGCATTGGTATAGCCCACCAGCGCCACGCGCGGCAGTTCGCTGCGCACGCGGGCACGGCGCATCTGGGTGCGCTGCACTTCGACCTTTTCCAGCCGCTTCTGCAGCTGTTCCACCCGCTTCTGCAGCAGGCGGCGGTCGGTTTCGAGCTGGGTTTCACCCGGACCGCGCAGGCCGATGGCACCGCCGCGCTGGCGCTCCAGGTGGGTCCAGCCACGGACCAGCCGGGTGGACATATGGCGCAGCTGCGCCAGTTCCACCTGCAGCTTGCCTTCGTGGCTGTGCGCACGCTGGGCGAAGATGTCCAGGATCAGGCCGGTGCGGTCGATCACCCGGCGCTCCAGGAAGCGCTCCAGGTTGCGCTCCTGCGAGGGCGAGAGCGCATGGTTGACCAGCACCAGGTCGGCGCCGGTGGCCTCGGCGGCCGCCTTGATCTCGTCCAGCTTGCCCGAGCCGATCAGGATCGACGGGTTGGGCCGGTCGATGCGCGCGGTCAGGGTGGCGGCGATGCTGGCCCCGGCAGAGCGGGCCAGATCGGTGAACTCTTCCAGCACATCGTCTTCCAGCCGGCCGGAATGCGGCTGGATCAGGAGCGCGTGTTCGCCTCGCTTGGAACGGTCAAACACGCGCGTCTCCGCAGTTGCTTACTTCATTCAACGTCGTCTTCTTCCTGGGCGCCGTCGGCGCCACCTTCATTGGACTGCACATAGCCACCACCGGGGCCCACCCGGACGTTGCGTGCCGGCACCACGGTCGAAATGGCGTGCTTGTACACCATCTGGCTGACCGTATTGCGCAGCAGGACAACGAACTGGTCGAACGATTCGATCGTTCCCTGCAATTTGATGCCATTGACCAGATACACCGACACCGGCACGCGTTCGCGCCGAAGTGCATTCAGAAACGGATCCTGCAGCGATTGCCCCTTGGACATTGCACACTCCTCATTATTGTTTTTATGGTCTTCCGGCAACTGCCACGGCCCCCGCCACCGGAACCCCCGATGGTACACGGGCCAAGGGCAAGGCGCTGTGGCTCAACGGGCAACAAAGGCCGCTACGGCATCTGCCAGGGAATCCCCGTCTATATGGGGATCGAACCAGCGTGCATCAAGCTCGCCGCGCAGCCAGGTCAACTGGCGCTTGGCCAGCTGCCGGGTGGCCTGGATGGCCTTGTCGCGGAAGTCGCGAGCACTGCCCTGCCCGTCCAGGAACTCCCAGGCCTGGCGATAGCCGACCGCCCGGACCGCCGGCAGGTCCAGCGGCGCGGCCGCCGCCGCCATCTCCGGCAGCGCACGCAGTGCCAGCACCTCGTCCAGGAAACCCTGGGCGAGCATGTGGTCGAAGCGGGTTTCAATGCGCTGGTGGAGCACGCTGCGCTCGCGCGGGGCCAGCACCAGCTTCAGGCAGCGCACCGGCAGCCGGTCCACGCCGGGCAGCTTCTGCCATTCGCTGATCGGCGTGCCGGTCAGGCGATACACCTCCAGCGCCCGCTGGATGCGCTGCGGGTCGGTCGCATGGATGCGCGCTGCGGCGGCGGGGTCGATCCCGGCCAGCTCAGCATGCAGGGCGGGCCATCCGCGTTCGGCGGCCTCGGCACCAATCGCCACGCGGGTAGCCGGGTCGGCCGGCGGCATCGGCGACAGCCCCTGCAGCAGCGCGTGGAAGTACAAGCCGGTGCCGCCTGCCAGGATCGGCATGCGTCCGCGCGCGACGATGTCGGCCACCACGCGGGCGGCATCAACGGCGAATTCCGCCGCTGAATAGGTCTGCCACGGATCGCGCAGGTCGAGCAGGTGGTGCGGCGCCTGCGCGCGCTCGGCGGCATCGGGCTTGGCCGAGCCGATATCCAGTCCGCGATACACCAGCGCCGAATCGACGCTGACGATCTCTCCGTCCAGCTGCCGCGCCAGTGCGATGGCGGTGGCGGTCTTGCCCGACGCGGTCGGGCCCATCACCGCGATCGCCAGCGGGCGCCGGTCGGCGCCCATCAGCCCTCGTCCGGCCAGCGCGGCATCGCCGGCGCGGCATCCACCCGCGGCATCGGCACCGCATCGACCGCTGCCCACACTTTCAGCGCGTCCACGGTGGCGGCGACGTCGTGCACGCGCAGGATCGTGGCGCCGCGTTGGGCGGCGATCAGGTGCGCGGCGACCGAGCCGGCCACGCGCTCGCGCGGCGCCTCGCGCCCGGTCAGTTCGCCAATGCTGCGCTTGCGCGACAGGCCGGCCAGCATCGGCACGCCCAGTTCCAGGAAGCGCGCCGAGCGCGCCAGCAGTATCATGTTGTGGTCGGTGGTCTTGCCGAAGCCGAAGCCCAGGTCGATCACCAGGTTCTTCTTTGCAATGCCGGCCATCTCGGCCGAGAACATCCGATCGACCAGGAAGCGGTGCACCTCGGCCACGACGTCGTCGTAGTGCGGGGTGTCCTGCATGCTGCCGGGCTCGCCCTGCATGTGCATCAGCACCACCGGCACGCCCAGTTCGGCGGCGGCGGCCAGGGCCCCGTCCTGCCGCAGTGCATGGATGTCGTTGATCATGCCGGCACCGGCGGCCACCGCCGCGCGCATCACCTCCGGCTTGAAGGTGTCGATGCTGATCGGCACCTGCGTCTGGCGCGCGAGCTGTTCGATCACCGGGACCACCCGGCGCAGCTCTTCTTCCAGTGGCACCGGTGCGGCACCGGGCCGGGTCGATTCACCGCCGATGTCGAGCAGGTCGGCGCCTTCGGCCACCAGTTGCAGTCCATGGGCGACCGCGGCTTCGGTATTGTCGTGCGCGCCACCATCCGAGAACGAATCCGGGGTGACGTTGACGATGCCCATGACGCGCGGGCGGTCCAGCCGCAGCACGCGGCCGGCGCAGTCCAGCTGGGGAGAAGTATCGAACATGGGCTTTCCACGAAATACGCCAGCGCCTAGTTTACGCCGGCGTACTCCGATAGCCCGCGGCCCGCAGGCCCTGGCGGACTAGAAATCGCCCAGCTTGGCCTCGTCGGTCGGCTTGGCCAGCCATTCGGCGAGGTCGTTGCCTATGGCGGTGACAACCCGTTCCAGCACGTCGCAGGAGCCCTTGAACCCGCCGAATGCGCCGCCGCGGGAAACCCGTCGCGCGGTCACGGTGGCAACCTTCTGGCCGTCCTGCGTCAGCACGCCGCGCACGGTCGCCGACTTGAAGTGACCGCTGAAGGCATTGCCGGCACTCTGTGCCTCCACCAGCTCCAGCTTCAGCGCCCGACCCGTGGAGACGGGCTGCGCGTCGAACGCGATCGTATTGCCGAATTTCGGGGCGTTGCTGCCCAGCGCGGTCGCAAGCTGCGCCCCCATGCGGCATTCGGCCTTGATGTTATCGGCGATGTAAGCGGACTCCGAGAACGGAATCGGATCCTGCACGTGGATGGTGTCCGCCATGGCAGGCGTGGCAAGGCAGAGCAGCACGGCTGTCGCCGCGTACCGTGAGTGACGCATGGTATTCCCCCTGGAATGTTGGCCGCGGCTGCCTCATGCAACCGCGCCCGCGCATCGTGCCGATTGCCACGCAGCGGCGCAAGGGCTCAGCGGCGGCGGCGCTTGCGGTCGAGGTACAAGGTCTTGGCCACGCTCAGGCCGATGCCGATCACGATCCCTACGATGCCGCCGAGCAGGTAGTTTCCACTGAGCAGGCCTGCGGCGGCACCGACCACCGTGGCGATCACCATTTCCGTGGTGTGCGAGACCGGGGGCGGCGGCGTGGACATGGATACTCCGGGACAGGTGTAGGGCAAGCATTGTCGCCCGGATCGCCCGCGCCAGAAACGATGAAGGCCGGGTTTCCCCGGCCTCCATGCGTTACCTGTTCATCGTCAGAGCTGTTCGGCAGGCCCGGCGATCGGCGGCACCGGACGGGCGTCGCCGCCCTTGTCGTTGTTGTTGCTGCCACCGTCCTTGTTGGACTTGCCCCAGCCCATCGGCGGCGGCGGATCGCGGCCTTCCATGATGGCGTCGATCTGCGGCGCATCGATGGTCTCGTACTGCAGCAGCAGCTGGGACATCGTGTGCAGCTTGTCGAGGTTGGCCGTGACCAGCTCGGTGGTGCGGGCGTAGGCCTTGTCCAGGATGCTGCGCACCACTTCATCGATGCGGCGCGCGGTATCGTCGGACACGCTCTTGTGCTGGGTCACCGAACGGCCCAGGAACACCTCATCGTCCTCTTCGCCATAGGCGATCGGGCCGAGCTCGTCGGACAGGCCCCACTTGGTGACCATGTTGCGGGCCATCTTGGTGGCGCGTTCGATGTCGTTGGAGGCACCGGTGGTGACCTTGTCGGCGCCGAAGATCAGCTCTTCGGCGACGCGGCCGCCGTACAGCGAGCACAGCTGCGATTCGATCGCCACGCGGTTCATCGAGTACTTGTCGCCTTCCGGCAGGTACATGGTCACGCCCAGCGCGCGGCCGCGCGGAATGATGGTGACCTTGTAGACCGGATCGTGCTCGGGCACCAGGCGGCCGACAATGGCATGGCCGGCTTCGTGGTAGGCGGTAAGCGTCTTTTCTTCCTCGCTCATAGCCATCGAACGACGCTCGGCACCCATCAGGATCTTGTCGCGGGCGCGGTCGAAGTGCTCCATGCGCACTTCCTTCTCGTTGCCGCGCGCGGCAAACAGCGCCGCCTCGTTGCACAGGTTGGCCAGGTCGGCGCCGGAGAAGCCCGGGGTACCGCGCGCGATCACCATCGGCTCGACATCGTCGGCCAGCGGCAGCTTGCGCATGTGCACCTTGAGGATCTGCTCACGGCCCTTGACGTCGGCCAGCCCGACCACGACCTGGCGGTCGAAGCGGCCCGGGCGCAGCAGCGCAGGGTCCAGCACGTCGGGACGGTTGGTGGCGGCAATGACGATCACGCCCTCGCCCCCCTCGAAGCCGTCCATTTCCACCAGCAGCTGGTTCAGGGTCTGCTCGCGCTCGTCATGTCCGCCGCCCAGGCCGGCGCCGCGATGGCGGCCGACGGCGTCGATTTCGTCGATGAAGATGATGCACGGGGCCTGCTTCTTGGCCTGCTCGAACATGTCGCGCACGCGGCTGGCGCCGACGCCGACGAACATTTCCACGAAGTCCGAGCCGGAGATCGAGAAGAACGGGACCTTGGCTTCGCCGGCAATGGCACGGGCCAGCAGGGTCTTGCCGGTACCGGGCGGGCCGACCATCAGCACGCCGCGCGGGATCTTGCCGCCCAGCTTGGTGAACTTGGTCGGATCGCGCAGGAAGTCGACCAGTTCGCCGACCTCTTCCTTGGCTTCGTCGCAGCCGGCGACGTCGGCGAAGGTGACCTTGATCTGGTCTTCGCCCTGCAGCTTGGCGCGCGACTTGCCGAAGGACATCGCGCCCTTGGCACCGCCGCCACCGCCCTGCATCTGGCGCATGATGAACAACCAGAAGCCGATGATCAGGATCACCGGGAGGAAGTTCATCAGGATCGCGCCCAGCGAGATGCCGCTGGACGGCTCTTCCTGGACGATTTCCACGTTCTTGGCGCGCAGGATGTTGATCAGGTCGCGGTCCATCGGCGCGGTGATCGTGGCCGACTGGCCGCTGCGCGTGGTGTACGAGATCTGGTTGGTGCCGCTGCGCATGTCGCCGCTGAAGGTGACCTTCTGGACGTTGCCGCCATCCACCTGGTCCAGGAACTGCGAATACGTGGCGCCCTGGGCACCGGCGCCGCTGCTCTTTGGCGAGAAGCTCTGGAACACCACCATGAGCACCACGGCGACGACCACCCATAGCAGGAGGTTCTTGGTCAAGTCGTTCATCCTCATTGGCTCCGGTGTTCCTCTAATGCCTGACGCAATTGGTATGGTTGAGCTTACTTGATCTGGGTGCGTTTGCCCTGCCCCAAGGCATACACCTCGGGCGAGCGCTTCCGGGACGCTTCAGGCTTGCGGATCACGACCTTGTCGTACCGGCGGCGCATCTCGCGCACGTAGTCGTCAAAGCCCACGCCCTGGAACAGCTTGATCAGGAACGCGCCACCCGGCTTGAGATGGTTGTCGGCAAAATCCAGCGCCAACTCGGCCAGGTGCATCATCCGCGGCTGGTCTACCGCGTCCATACCACTTTTATTGGGGGCCATATCCGAGAGCACAAGGTCTACCGGCTGGTCCCCGAGCATGGCTTCAAACTGCGATAGGACGGCCTGCTCCCTGAAGTCCCCGTGAAGGAACTCCACCCCGGCCAGCGGCGGCATCTCCAGGATGTCCAGGGCCAGCACCCTTCCGGTGTCGCCGATCTGGCGCCGGACCTGCTGGGACCAGCCCCCCGGGGCGGCGCCCAGGTCGACCACGACCATATGCGGCTTCAGCAGCCGGTCACGCGCGAGCAGCTCCTCCAGCTTGTACGCCGCGCGCGAGCGCATGCCCTCGGCCTGGGCCTTCTTCACGAAGGGGTCGGCGAAGTGTTCTTTCAACCAGCGTTGGCTGCTCTTGCTGCGGGAAACCATTGGAGATAGGGCCGGACGGGGTGGTCATGATACCCTGATCGCCCCAGTTAACCGCTTGTTCCTGAATGTCTATTGTCCTGACCTCCTCCCAGACCCGCTTCCTCCGCGGCCAAGCCCATGGTCTGAACGCCCTGCTGCAGATCGGCGGCAAGGGGGTCACGCCGGCCTTCCTGACCGAGCTGAACGAAGTGCTGGAGCGCCACGAACTGATCAAGGTGAAGGTGGCCGCCGAAGACCGCGATGCACGCGACGCCATGATCGCCGAGCTGGTCCAGGCCTCGGAAAGCGCGCTGGTGCAGCGCATCGGCCACGTGGCCGTGCTCTACCGCCCCAGCAAGGAACAGCGCCAGATCGTGCTTCCGCGCGGCTGATCGCCATGCAGCTGAACCACGAAATCCCGGATTTTGCCTATGCGTTCCGCATCGTCGGCGCCGACTCGGTGGTGTTCGAAGACCGCGTGAACGCCGGCACCCGGCGGGTGGTGAAGAGCTTCATCGTCACCCCGCAGGCATTGCTGGAAGATTGGCCGGCACCCGCCAGCGTCAAGGAGCTGACCCCGGACCACCTGGCCACGGTGCTGGCCCAGCAGCCGGAACTGGTCATCCTTGGAACGGGGGAAAAGCAGCAATTCCCATCCGCGGCGGTCATGGGGGCCTGTCTGACCCGCAACATCGGCATTGAAGTCATGGACAACGGAGCGGCCGCCAGGACGTTCAACCTGCTTGCCGGTGAAGGCCGCAACGTAGCGGCGGCGATCCTCCTGCCGGGCTGATATTGGGTGATTTCGTTCAGAAAAGGCTGCCGTTGGCAGCCTTTTTTGTGGGTTCCGCCGCGGTAGCGCCACGCCCTGCGTGGCTGCGCGATCACTTGGGGGGCAGGTACAACAGCGGGTCGACCGGCTTGCCGTTGTAGCGGATCTCGAAGTGCAGCATGTCGCGGGTGGTACCGGTGCGGCCCATCTCGGCGATCTGCTCGCCGGCCTTCACGCTCTGGCCTTCGTTGACCAGCCGCTTGCGGTTGTGGCCGTAGGCCGACAACCACTGATCGTTGTGCTTGATGATGATCAGCTCACCGAAGCCGACCAGGCCGGCACCGGAATAGACCACCACGCCCGACGCGGTGGCGCGCACCGGCTGGCCGCTGCTGCCGGCGATATCCACGCCCTGCTTGGTGACATCGGCGCCGACGAAGCGGCCCACGAGCGCACCATCGGCCGGCCAACGCCAGTCGATGTTGCTCTTGATCGCGGTGGTCGGCGACGGCGTCGGCGCAGGCGCAGGCGTCGAACCGGTGCCCGGACGCGGCGCAGTCACCACGGTGGTCGGCGCGCGGCCCGGGCTGCTGCCGGGGTACAGGCGGATGACCTGCCCGGGATAGATGGTGTACGGCTCGCCCAGCCCGTTCCAAGCGGCCAGGTCGCGCGGGGTGATGTTGTGGATGCGTGCCAGCGCGTAGAGGGTGTCGCCACGGCGCACCACGGCGGTCTGCCCCGGCTTGGCTACCGACGTCTGCGGCGTGGTGTGCGTGGTGCGCCCGCCGGACGGCTTGACCACCGTGGCGGTGCCGCAGGCACTCAGGGTGGACACCACCAGCAGCAGGGCGGTCAGCCGTGTGGCCCCGCGCATACGATCAGCACTCATGCGAACTTCGCTCTCCAGACAAGCCAGGCCACCAGACCCACCACCAGTACGGTGGCAATCCAGCCCAGCGGTTCAATCCAACGCCGCAGCGCGGCTTCGGCGCGCGCCCCGCCAATGCGGATGACGGCCGCCAGCACGTACACGCGCTTGCCCCGCCCGATCAACATGCTCAGGAAGTACTGCGGCAGCGGCACCCCGACGATACCCGATGCCCACGTGAAGACCTTCATCGGGATGGGCATGAAGCCGCCCAGCACCAGGAAGGTGAACACCGCCCACGGGGATTCGGCCATCTTGGCCTGCACGATGGCGATGCCGCCTTCGATGCTGGTCAGCATGCCCATCGCCGCAAACAGCGGCTTGACCGCTTCAAACGCGTAGTGGCCCAGCGCATAGCCGACCAGCGCACCGGCCATCGAGCCGGCCAGGCTGAGCGTGGCGAACCACCAGCCGCGCTTGGGTTGGGCCACGCACATCGGTGCCAGCATCACTTCGGGCATCACCGGGAAGATGATCGCCTCGATGAAGCTGAGCACCGTCAGGTAGGTCGGGGCGCGCTCATGCGCGGCCCACTTCATCGCCCGCTCGTACAGCGGACCAAAAATCTTCATGACGCAACGCTCCTTGGAATCAGTCCAGCATGCCAGACAGCAGCGGCACGAACGTGACCGGTGCCAGTACCTGCTGTTCAACACTGCCGTCGTCGCGGCGGGTCAGCTGGATCAGCGACTGCGCCCCTGCCCCACCGACCGGCGCGACCAGGCGCCCGCCCACGGCCAGCTGCTCGACCAGCGCATCGACCAGCGCCGGCGCGGCCGCGGTCACCACGATGGCGTCGAACGGCCCGTGTTCGGCCCAGCCGATGCGGCCATCGTCGTGCTTGCTGCGGATGTTCATGCCCAGCGCACGGAAGCGCTTGCGCGCCTGGCGCAGCAGGTCACCGATGCGCTCGACGGTGTAGACCTCCAGCCCCAGCGCACCGAGTACGGCGGCCTGGTAGCCCGAGCCGGTGCCCACTTCGAGCACCTTCTTCGGCGCCGACTGCAGCACCGCTTCGGTCATCCGCGCCACCACCCACGGCTGGGAGATGGTCTGGCCGTGGCCGATCGGCAGTGCGGTGTCTTCGTAGGCGCGCGAGGCCAAGGCCTCGTCGATGAACAGATGCCGCGGCACCACCCGGATCGCATTGAGGGTGGCTTCGTCGGCAATGCCGCTCTCGCGCAGGCGTTCGACCAGGCGGTCGCGCACGCGCTGGGAGGTCATGCCAATCCCGACCGCTTCGGGCTGCAGGCGCAGGCGCTGGCTCATGCCGGCCGGTCCAGCGCGGCGGTCAGCCCGCCTACCCAGCTGGCCACCTTCTCCAGTGCCTGGTAGCGGGTCAGGTCGACCTGGATCGGCGTGATCGAGATGAATCCGTTGCGCACGGCATGGAAGTCCGTGCCCGGGCCCGAATCCTGTTCGCGGCCGGCCGGGCCGATCCAGAACACTTCATTGCCGCGCGGGTCGCGCTGGGCAATGCAGCCTTCGGCACGGTGGCGGTTGCCCAGCCGGGTCACTTCGAAGCCACGCACCTCCGCCCACGGCAGGTCGGGCACGTTGACGTTGAGGATGGTGTCGGCCGGCAGCGGATCGGCCTTGAGCCGGGTGACGATCTCCACGGCGGCACGCGCGGCGGTTTCAAAATTGCGCGGGTCGTGGTTGTGGGTGACCAGCGACATCGCCACCGCCGGCAGGCCGAGGAAACGCCCTTCCATCGCCGCCGACACGGTCCCGGAGTAGATGACGTCATCGCCCAGGTTGGCTGCGTTGTTGATGCCCGACACCACGATGTCCGGGTCGTATTCGAGCAGGCCGGTCAGCGCCAGGTGCACGCAGTCGGTCGGGGTGCCGGCTACCGAACAGGTGTAGTGGTCGATGCGCTTGACCCGCACCGGCAGGTCCAGGGTCAGCGAGTTGCTGGCGCCGGAGCGGTCGCGGTCGGGGGCAACCACCATCACTTCGTGGCCGGCCTCGCGCAGCACGGAGGCGAGCATCCTGATGCCGGGGGCATCGACGCCGTCGTCGTTGCTGACCAGGATCCGCATCTGGGTTTTAACCGCTTGATTGTTCAAGACTTCATTTCCATCACTTTCCAGCGTTGGCGGGGCCGGCCTTCACCCGTTTCGGGATCACCGACCGCGCAAGTGCGTCAGCTATTGTGCCGCAAGCGGGCAGATCGGCCTACCCCGGCGGGAGGTAGGCACGGCCGATTCAGGGCATTAGGCTGTACGCATGTCACATCCTGAAGACGAAGATCCGGCCGCACTGTTCCGCGCCGCCATCGGCGAGGTCACGCCGCTGCGCAAACCGGTGGCTGCGCCACCGGCGACACCCCGACCGAAGCCGCGTGCGCGCATGGCCGAACAGGACGAGGACGCCGCGCGCGGGGAATTCGCCAGGCTGCTTCGCGACAGCAGCCCGCTGGAGGCCGGCGACACCGCCAGCTACCGGCGCGAGAACCTGCCGGCACGGATGTTCCAGCGGCTAAAGCGCGGTCAGTATTCGGTGCAGGACGAGCTGGACCTGCACGGTGCCACGGTGGCCCAGGCGGAGACGCTGATGCGCCAGTTCCTGCTGGAAGCGCATGCGCACGAGCACGGCTGCGTGCGCATCATCCACGGCAAGGGGCTGCAGTCCGATGGCGGTGCACCGGTGTTGAAGAACCTGGTGGACCGGCTGCTGCGCCAGCGCAATGACGTGCTGGCGTTTCATTCGGCGCCCGCCGGGCAAGGCGGGACGGGGGCGGTGTTGGTGCTGTTGGCGCGACGGTGATCGCCCGCACCACGTAGAAATCAATCGTTCGACGAAGCGCTGCTGGCGTCGTCCACCGGACCCAGCTCGTGCAGCACGGCGGTGGCATAACACCCCGGCGGCAGCGCGAAGGTCAGCTCGAGCACATCGGCTTCCAGCCAGCGATGCTGCAGGTTGGCCGGGCGCAACCGCAACGCGCGGCGCTCCTGCTTCAGGCGCGCGCCTTCCAGCCCGGTGCGCAGCTGCAGCGACTGCTCGTCGCTGATCGCGCCCAGCTCCAGCGCGGCGGCGGCGCCGCTGCTGCGCAGCTCACCCTCGCCCCACAGCGGACCGCTGGGGTGGATGTCGAAGCGGCCCAACCGATCCGCCAGCAGGTCGGTCCACGGTTCGGGACCGAACACGCTGCGGCTGCCATCCAGCATCCACACTTCACCCTCCAGCGGGCTGTCCCAGTTGCCCTGCGCCACGCGCTCGGCCAGCACCTGGTTGAACAGCGCCGAGCGCGCGGCCGAAAGCAGCAGCGAGCGCTGGTCGGGGCGCACGCGGCGGCCGCCAAACATGGCCAGTGCGGCCGGCACGTTGCCGCCATCGCGGCCGAAGCGCTGCTCGCCGAACCAGTTCGGCAGGCCACGCGCGGCGATCAGCGACAGCCGCTCGTCGATCGCCTTCGCCTCGCCCTGCACGCTGCGCAGCACCAGCCGGAACCGGTTGCCGGCCAGCGCGCCGCGCTGCAGCTTGCGGTTGTGCCAGGTGGACTCGACCACCTCCACTTCATCCGAGGCCAGCAGCGCGATGTCAGGCGCGATGCGCTTGGGCAGGTGCACGCTGAAGCGCTGGGTGGTGACCGCATGCCGGTCCTTCATGCCGGCATAGCTGACCGCCATGTCCGGCAGCCCCGCCCACTTCGACAGCAGCTTGGCCACATGCACGGTGTTGGCACCACGCTTGCGGATCGTCAGCAGCAGGTGCTCCCCTTCCCCGGTGGGCTCGAACGCCGGCAGCTCGTCCACCTGGAAATCTTCCGGGACGGTGCGGATGTCGGCGCGCAGCAGCGGCTCGCCGAAGGCCAGCGGCAAGGGGATCACAGCGCCACCAACAGTACGACGGCCTGGGCAGCGATTCCTTCGCCGCGCCCGGTGAAACCGAGCTTCTCGGAGGTGGTGGCCTTGACGCTCACCGCATCCAGCGCGATGCCAAGCAGTCCGGCAATGCGCTCGCGCATGGCCAAGGCATGCGGGCCGACCTTGGGCCGCTCGCAGATCACGGTGATGTCGGTGTTGCCGACCTGCCAGCCGCGTTCGCGCAGCAGGCTGTTGCAGTGGTCAAGGAAGCGGCTGCTGTCGGCATCCTTCCAGCGCATGTCCGACGGCGGGAAGTGCTGGCCGATGTCGCCGAGCGACAGCGCGCCCAGCATGGCATCGCACAGGGCGTGCAGGATCACATCGCCATCGCTGTGCGCCAGCACGCCACAGCTGTGCGCGACGCGCACGCCGCCCAGCATGATGTGGTCGCCCTCGCCGAAGGCGTGGACGTCATAACCCTGCCCGATGCGGACCGGAGGAAACGGGGTGTTCATGGCAAAAAACCTGCGGTGATGGCCGGCGCGGACGGGCTCAGGAGCCGCGGCGCGACAGCTCGAATTCGAATCGGGACAGATCGGCCGGGGTGGTGACCTTGAAGTTGTCCTCGTTGCCCTCGACCAGCAACGGGCGCAGGCCCTGACGCTCCATCGCCATGGCGTCGTCGGTGACGTCCACGCCGGCGGCGGCCGCGTCCTGCAGCGCGCGGGCCAGCTGGTGGCGGCGGAACAGCTGCGGGGTCAGCGCGCGCCACAGGCGCGCACGCGGCTCGGTGCCATCAATGCCGCCGTCGTCGCCGGCCCGCTTGAGGGTATCGCGCACCGGCGCGGCCAGGATCGCGCCGACCGGATCGGCACGCCCCACTTCCAGCAGGCGACCGAGGTCGGCTGCGGCCAGGTTCGGCCGCGCAGCATCGTGGACCAGCACGAAATCGTCGGCCCGCACGCTGTCAGGCAGCGCCTGCAGGCCGGCCAGCACCGAGGCAGCGCGGGTCGCCCCGCCGGTGCAGGTCAGGATCGGTTTGTCGGCCAACGACTGCCAGCCCGGCCAGTCGACATCGTTCTCGGCGATGACCACCATCACCCCGGCCACGACCGGGTGTGACAGCAGGGCTTCCAGGGTGTGCGCCAACAGCACCCGGTCGCCTGCGACCAGGTACTGCTTGGGCGTGTCGCTGCCGAAGCGGGTACCTCGGCCGGCGGCCGGAACCACGGCCCAGACACTGCCCATCAGGGCACGTCCGGGTGTGGCGCGTTCGGGTCGGCGGCCAGCGCCGGCGCACGCGGCGCCGCCACCGAAGCGTTCTCGACCACGCGGTAGAACTTCTCACCGGGCTTGATCATGCCCAGCTCGCTGCGCGCGCGCTCTTCGATGGCGGCCTCGCCTTCCTTGAGGTCCTTGACCTCGGCCGCCAGCGCATCATTGCGCTGTTGCAGGCCGGCGTTGTCGCGCTTCTGGGATTCGACCTGGGCTTCGAGCGACATCACTTCTCCCGAATTGCCCGGGCCGAACCAGAAGCGGTACTGCAGCCATGCCAGCAGTACCGCGAGCACCAGCAGCAGCCAGCGCCAGTTGCGCATGCGGATCAGCGCTTCAGCGACACGAACGCGTCACGCCCGGCGTAACGCGCGCCGGCACCAAGGGCTTCCTCGATGCGCAGCAGCTGGTTGTACTTGGCCACGCGGTCGCTGCGGCACAGCGAGCCGGTCTTGATCTGGGTGGCGGTGGTGGCCACGGCGATGTCGGCGATGGTGGTGTCTTCGGTTTCGCCCGAACGGTGCGAGACCACCGCAGCGTAGTTGGCGTGGTGCGCCATGGCGATCGCTTCCAGGGTCTCGGTCAGGGTGCCGATCTGGTTGACCTTGATCAGGATCGCGTTGGCGGTGCCGGACTCGATGCCTTCCTTGAAGATCTTCGGGTTGGTCACGAACAGGTCGTCGCCGACCAGCTGCACCTTCTTGCCGATGCGGTCGGTAAGCAGCTTCCAGCCGGCCCAGTCGTTCTCGGCCAGGCCGTCTTCGATGGTGATGATCGGGTACTGGGCGGCCCAGTCGGCCAGGAAATCGACGAACTGCTCCGAAGTCAGGCGCTTGTTCTCCCCCACCAGGTTGTACTTGCCGTTCTCGTAGAACTCGCTGGAGGCCACGTCCAGGCCCAGCAGCACGTCTTCGCCGGCGGTGTAGCCGGCCTTGCCGATCGCCTCGAGGATGGTGTCGAGCGCTTCGACGTTGCTGCGGAAGTCCGGCGCGAAGCCGCCTTCGTCGCCCACCGCCGTGCTCAGGCCGTGGCCCTTGAGCACCGACTTGAGCGAATGGAAGATTTCGGTACCGGCGCGCAGCGCTTCGGAGAACGAGGTGAAGCCGACCGGCAGCACCATGAATTCCTGGAAGTCGACGTTGTTGTCGGCATGCGCGCCGCCGTTGATGATGTTCATCATCGGCACCGGCAGGCTCACATCGGTGCTGCCCTTGGACAGGTACTGCCACAGCGCCTGCTTGTTGGCGGCAGCGGCGGCATGGGCATTGGCCATGGACACGGCCAGCAGTGCGTTCGCGCCCAGGCGGCCCTTGTTCTCGGTGCCATCCAGGTCGATCAGGCGCCGGTCGAGGCCTTCCTGGTCGGCCGCGTCGAACCCCTTCAGCGCGGAGGCGATGGTGGTGTTGACGTTGTTGACGGCGTTGCGCACGCCCTTGCCCAGGTAACGGGTCTTGTCGCCATCACGCAGCTCGACCGCTTCCTTGGTGCCGGTGGAGGCACCCGACGGCACGGCGGCACGGCCGAACGAGCCGTCCTCCAGGGTGACTTCGGCTTCCAGCGTGGGGTTGCCACGGCTGTCGAGGATTTCACGGGCGTGGATGCTGCGGATCGTGGTCATAGCGGGCCGGTTACCAGTCAGAAAGGGGGAACGCCAAAAATCAATGCGTTGAAACGTGCCGCGTGATTATCCCCACCTGCCCCCCGCTTGCCAAATCCGCGCGCGGAAAGCGTTCGGGGCTACAGCAGGGAGGGCAGCAGCAGCACCAGCAACAGCAGGCCCAGCAGGCCAAGCGCGGCGCCGCCACCGGCCGGCTGGCAGCGCAGGCGCAACGCCAGCACGCCGGCCAGCACGGTGCCCAGCGCGCAGGTTGCGCCCAGCGCCAGGGTCAGGTTGATGGGCGTGGCGACGGCCTGGATGGCATGGCTGCCGTCACCGGGCGAACCCACTGCGGAAAACACCAGCACCATGAGCACGAACGCGCAGCCCCAGCTGGCTGTCGACAGGACCAACGCTGCCCAGCCCCAGGGCCACGCCCGCCAGTGGCGGCGCTGGCGACGGGCCAACTGCGCCGCCCACGGGTCCTCGCTCAGGCGCTTGCTTCCTGCAGCAGCGCGCCGCCGGCCTTGCGCTCACGCGCGGCACGGATGAAGCCGATGAACAGCGGGTGGCCATCGCGCGGGGTGGACAGGAATTCCGGGTGCGCCTGGCAGGCCAGGAACCACGGATGCTTGTCGCGCGAGAGCTCCACCACTTCCACCAGGGTGTCGTCCATCGATTTGCCGGCAATCACCAGGCCGGCATCTTCCAGCTGGGTGCGGTAGCGGTTGTTGAACTCGTAGCGGTGACGATGGCGCTCGGACACCACGTCCTTGCCGTACAGCTCGCGGGCCAGCGTGCCCGGCTTCAGGCGCTGCTCCTGCAGGCCCAGGCGCATGGTGCCGCCGAGATCGCTCTTGTCATCGCGCTTTTCCACATCGCCGGTGGCGGTGCGCCATTCGGTGATCAGGCCGATCACCGGGTTGGGCGACTGGCGGTCGTTCTCGGTGCTGTTGGCACCCTCCAGGCCGACCACGTTGCGGGCGAAATCGACCACGGCGGCCTGCATGCCGTAGCAGATGCCGAAATACGGCAGCTGCTGTTCACGGGCGAACTGCGAGGTGAGCACCTTGCCCTCGAAACCACGGTCGCCGAAGCCGCCCGGCACCAGGATGCCATCGACATCCTTCAGCGCGGCCATGTCGGTGCCTTCCAGGTCCTGCGCTTCGAGCCACTTCAGGTTGACCCTGGTGCGCTGGCGCAGGCCGCCGTGCTTGAGCGCTTCGCCGACCGACTTGTAGGCGTCCTGGTGGTCGACGTACTTGCCGACCACGGCGATGGTGACTTCATCCACCGGGTGCAGGGTGGCATCCAGCGCGGCTTCCCATTCGTGCAGGTCGGCCGGACCGGCCTTGTCGCCGAGCTTGAGCTGGTTGATGACGATCTCGTCCAGGCCCTGCGCGTGCAGGCCCATCGGAATGCGGTACAGCACGTCGACGTCGGGCACGCTGATCACGGCGCGCTCGGAGACGTTGGTGAACTGGGCGATCTTGCGGCGCTCGGAGTCGGGCACCGGCTGCTCGGAACGGCACAGCAGCACGTCGGGCTGGATGCCGATCGAGCGCAGTTCCTTGACCGAGTGCTGGGTCGGCTTGGTCTTCAGCTCACCGGCGGCGGCGATGTACGGCACCAGGGTGAGGTGCATGAACAGGGCCTTCTCCGGGCCGCGCTCGGTGCGCACCTGGCGGATGGCTTCCAGGAACGGCAGCGATTCGATGTCGCCCACGGTGCCGCCGATTTCCACCAGCGCCACGTCGAAGCCTTCGGTGGCTTCGTCCATGCAGCGGCGGATCTCGTCGGTGATGTGCGGGATGACCTGCACGGTGGCGCCCAGGTAGTCACCGCGGCGCTCCTTGCGGATCACGTTCTCGTAGATGCGGCCGGTGGTGACCGAGTTCTTGCGGCTCAATCGGGTGCGCACGAAGCGCTCGTAGTGGCCCAGGTCCAGGTCGGTCTCGGCGCCGTCGTCAGTGACATACACCTCGCCGTGCTGGAACGGGCTCATGGTGCCCGGGTCGACGTTGATGTACGGGTCGAGCTTCATCATCGTGACCTTCAGGCCACGGGCTTCGAGGATGGAGGCGAGCGAGGCGGCGGCAATGCCTTTGCCGAGCGAGGAAACCACGCCGCCGGTTACGAAGATCAAGGGAGTCATGGCTGGGGGTGTCCTGTCAGGAAGGGGGAAACGGCGCCGGCGCGCGGGGCGGCGGACGACGTGAAGGGGGAATCGGGGAGGATCCGGGCGGCGGCGGGATGTTCACGCGCCAGGGCCGGGATCAGGGGAGCGATGACGTGGCGGCCGGTCGGCGAGGTCGGGTCGGCCGTGCCGGTCGCCGTTGGGACCGTCACCTCCTGCCTACCCTGCTGGCGGCCGCGCACGACCAGACCAGTCCATTCGCTGATGGATGACACGCACTGCTCCCGGAAAGCCATAGTTTACAGATTGAGGGCGCCCAGCCCAAGGGGCACGAACGAAGACGCCCCGGCAAGCCGGGGCGTCGGGGAAGCCGAAACGCTGGTTCAGCGCTTCTTCTTGGCCTCTTCTTCCTCTTCCTGCTGGGGCGCCTGCTGGCCCTTGGCCTTCATTTCGGCGTTGGCGGCCGCGCGGCGCTTGGCCTTGGCGTCGGCTTCGGACTGCGCCTTGGCCTCGGCCTGCTCGCCCTGCTGCGCGGTGGACTGGCCCTGTCCGGCGTTCTGCGCCATTGCCAGCGGCACGGCCACGACGGCGGCGGCAATGGCAACGATGGTCAGCAACTTCTTCATGGGGGTCTCCTCGCGTATGGCTGGGGATGGGGCGCCGGGGCTCCGGTTTTCCCATCCCCTACAGTCTATCGCGCGCTCTTCGGCCGGCCCCTGAACGTGCGGCGTGCAAAAAAACCGGCCAGACCGCAAACTTCGCCGTCGCTATGCGCTTTATGAAGACAGATGAACACCCGCTATAACGCCGCCGATATTGAAGTCCTGTCCGGCCTGGACCCGGTCAAGCGCCGCCCGGGCATGTATACCGACACCGCGCGCCCGAACCACCTGGCGCAGGAAGTGATCGACAACGCCGTGGACGAAGCGCTGGCCGGGCACGCCCGGACGGTCGAGGTCACCCTGTACAAGGACGGCAGCTGCGAGGTCACCGATGACGGCCGCGGCATGCCGGTGGACATCCACCCGGAAGAGAAGGTGCCCGGCGTGGAGCTGATCCTGACCCGGCTGCATGCGGGCGGTAAGTTCAACAACAAGAACTACACCTTCTCCGGCGGCCTGCATGGCGTGGGCGTGAGCGTGGTCAATGCGCTGTCGACGCTGGTGGAAGTGCATATCCGGCGCGATGGCAGCGAGCACCGCATCACCTTCCGCAATGGCGACCGCGCCACGCCGCTGGAAGTGGTCGGCAGCGTGGGCAAGAAGAACACCGGTACGCGGGTGCGCTTCTGGGCCGACCCGAAGTACTTCGACACGCCCAAGTACAACCTGCGGGCGCTGCGCCACCTGTTGCGCGCCAAGGCGGTGCTGTGCCCGGGCCTGACAGTGAAGCTGCGCGACGAGGCCACCGACGAGCAGGACACCTGGTACTACGAAGATGGCCTGAGCGATTACCTGAAGGCTGAGCTGGGCGAGCGCGAAATGCTGCCGGCCGAGCTGTTCGTGGGCCAGCTGAAAAAAGATACCGAGGTGGTGGACTGGGCGGTGGCGTGGCTGCCGGAAGGCGAGCTGGTCCAGGAAAGTTATGTCAACCTGATTCCAACCGCGCAGCACGGCACCCACGCCAACGGGCTGCGCACGGGCCTGACCGAGGCGCTGCGCGAGTTCTGCGATTTCCGCAACCTGCTGCCGCGCGGGGTGAAGCTGGCCCCGGAAGACGTGTGGGACCGGGTGTCGTTCGTGCTGTCGCTGAAGATGACCGACCCGCAGTTCAGCGGGCAGACCAAGGAGCGGCTGTCGTCGCGCCAGGCCGCCGGGTTCGTCGAAGGCGCGGCACATGACGCCTTCAGCCTGCTGCTGAACCAGAACGTGGCGCTGGGCGAGCAGATCGCGCAGCTGGCGATCGAGCGTGCCAGTGCGCGCCTGAAGACCGAAAAGCTGGTGGTGCGCAAGAAGGTCACCCAGGGCCCTGCCCTGCCAGGCAAGCTGGCGGACTGCATCAGCCAGGACCTGTCGCGCACGGAGCTGTTCCTGGTGGAAGGTGATTCGGCCGGCGGCAGTGCCAAGCAGGCGCGTGACAAGGACTTCCAGGCGATCATGCCGCTGCGCGGCAAGATCCTGAACACCTGGGAAGTGTCGTCGGGCAGCGTGCTGGCGTCGGAAGAAGTGCACAACCTGGCCATCGCGATCGGCTGCGATCCGGGCAAGCAGGACATCAGCGGGCTGCGTTACGGCAAGGTGGTGATCCTGGCCGACGCGGACTCGGACGGCCTGCATATCGCAACGTTGCTGACGGCGCTGTTCCTGAAGCACTTCCCGTCGCTGGTGGATGCGGGCCACGTGTTCGTGGCGATGCCGCCGCTGTTCCGCGTGGACGTGGGCAAGCAGGTGTTCTACGCGCTGGACGAGGAAGAAAAGCGTTCGCTGCTGGACAAGATCGAGCGCGAGAAGATCAAGGGCCAGGTCAACGTGACCCGCTTCAAGGGCCTGGGCGAGATGAACCCGCACCAGTTACGCGAGTCGACCATCCACCCCGATACGCGCCGCCTGGTGCAGCTGACGGTGGACGATGGGGAGCAGACCAGCGCGCTGATGGACATGCTGCTGGCCAAGAAGCGCGCGGGCGACCGCAAGCAGTGGCTGGAGAACAAGGGCGACCTGGCTTCCCTCGAAGTTTGATTGCTGATGAAAAATCCCGCTTCGGCGGGATTTTTTTTTGGGTGCCCGCCTGCGTGGCCTGCAAACGTCGGGGTTGCAGACACTCCTGTAGTGCCGGGCCCTGCCCGGCAGCTTCATGCTTCTGGGCGAACAGCCGATGGCCGTCGCTTGGCCTGAGCTGGGCCGGCGGGTGCGGGTTTGCGGGACACGCCGTAAACCCATCCATGGGGGCTTGGCAAAAACATCCATGTTTTTGACAGTCCCGCAAACCCGCCCCCGCCGACCCTCGAGGGTTTGTTGGTGGCCATGGGAGATCAACGGCGGTGCCGATTATTTTCATGCGTTACCGGCCGCGGTGGCGTTCCGTGCCGTCGTTCGGGAACCGACGCTACCGGCGTACCTGCCGCGTAGGGCCACGCCATGCGTGTCTGCCGTGCCCATCCGCACGCGACCATCTGTCGGGGGCTGCCCGTCGGCCGCCCCGGCTCGGAAGAATGAAAACGCTGCTCTTCGCGACCAGCCAGCAGAAAAAAACCCGGCCGAAGCCGGGTTTTTCGCGTTTCCAAACCAACCCCGATCAGGTCCAGCCGAACAGCTCGAACAGCTTCAGGATCAGGTAGGCGCAGCCGCCCGCCGCCGGGATGGTGAGGATCCAGGCCCAGACGATGCGTTCGATCACGCCGAAGCGCAGCGAACGCGGGTTCTTGGCGTAACCCACGCCCATGATGGCGGTGGAGATGCTGTGGGTGGTCGAAACCGGCATGCCGAAGTGCGCGGCCAGGGTCAGGATCGTGGCCGAGCTGGTCTCGGCCGCGAAGCCGTGGATCGGGTGCAGCTTGACCATCTTGTGGCCCAGGGTCTTGATGATCTTCCAGCCGCCCGAGGCGGTACCGGCGGCCATCACCACCGCGCAGGTCAGCACGATCCACATCGCGATGCCGTCACCGGCGTGCGCGTCCGGGTGCATGAAGGCCAGCCAGGACGGCAGGTCGTTCAGTGCGCCGGTCGCCTCGGCGCCGATCAGGGTCATGGCGATGATGCCCATGGTCTTCTGCGCGTCGTTGTGGCCGTGGGCGAAGCCCATGTAGGCCGCCGAGACGATCTGCGCCTTGCCGAAGAACGCGTTGACGATGCGCGGGCGGGCCAGGCGGCCCAGCCAGCCACCGGCCTTGGCCATGCCCGCGATGATCGCCCACAGCAGCAGCATCACCACGATGCCGAGCAGGAAGCCGGCGATCGGCGAGGTGATCATCGGCAGGAACACCTTCCACAGCAGGCCCTTGTTCTGCGCCCAGGTGCCGATGCGTTCGGACCAGATCAGCGCGTCCCAGTTGTTGTGGGCGGCGGCCAGGCCGGCGCCGCACAGGCCACCGATCAGCGCGTGCGAGGACGACGACGGCAGGCCCTTCCACCAGGTGATCAGGTTCCAGATGATGCCGCCCAGCAGCGCGCACAGGATCACCTGCGGGGTCACGTCCACCACGCCGGTGTTGAGCAGGCCCGAGGCGATGGTCAGCGCCACGGCGGTGCCGGTCAGGGCGCCGATGAGGTTCATGAAGGCGGCGAGCATCACCGCCCAGCCGGGCGAGAGCACCTTGGTCGCCACCACGGTGGCGATGGAGTTGGCGGTGTCGTGGAAGCCGTTGATGAACTCGAAGACGAGCGCGGCCAGAATCACCACCAGAACGAGGGTCAGCATGCTGTGGCGTCCGTCAGCTGTTCTTCAGCACGATCTGGTAGGCCACCACACCGGCCTCGCGGCAACGGTCGATGGCCTTTTCCAGGATCTCGAAGAATTCCTTGAGCAGGAACATCTGCAGGTTGTCCAGGCGACCGGAGTAGATGTCGCGGTACAGCTCGAGCATCAGGCGGTCGGCTTCGTTCTCCAGTGCACGCAGCTTCTCGTTGAGCGCGGTCATCCGGTCCAGGTTCATGTTGCGCAGGTCGTGGACCATCTCCACCACCACGCTGGCGGCCTGCTCGAGCATCGCCGCGCGCGGCGCGAAATCGATGTGTTCCAGATGCTTGGTGGCCAGCGAGTAGCGGTCGGCGAACTTCTCGACCTGCTTGGGAATCTTGTACAGCGCCGAGCCCAGCGCTTCGATGTCTTCGCGCTCGATCGGGGTCATGAAGCTGTCCACCAGCGCCTGGCTGATCTTGTCCGAGGCGGCGCGTTCGCGCAGGCGGGCCAGCTTGAACGCGTCAAGCGCGGGCTGCCGGTCGGCGTCGCGCAGCATCGAATGCAGCGCCTTGGCGCTGTCGTAGGCCGCCTGGGCAGCCTCGTCCAGCAGGGTATAGAACTGTTTGCCGGAGCCGAAAATGGTCTGCAGAGAGAACATTGAGAAACCTATTCGCCGTCGAGGAAGGACGGCACCGGGCGGAATTATGACGGTTTGATGTCCAATCCGGGTACTCCCGTCGTCTTCACACTGCCACCGGGCCACCTGAACGACCCTGTTTGCACCCCTCCCCCCGGCTTTTGTTAAGATGCGCGGGCACCTTCGGGTGCACTCTATGGACGACGACCCTTATCCCCCGCCGCGCCCGCCAGGCCTGACCTGGCCCGGTAGCCGCCCGCGCTTGAACACGCCCTCCCTGCCACCAACCGGGGATGACGCCCGTGTTTGAACTGATCCTGCTTGTTTTCGCCCTGATCCTGCTCAACGGGTTCTTCGCCATGTCCGAGATGTCGGTCATGACCTCGCGCAAGAGCCGCCTGAAGCAGATGGCCGGCACCTCCAAGCGCGCCGCCAAGGCGCTGGAGCTGTCCGAGAAGCCCGAAAGCTTCCTCTCCACCGTCCAGATCGGCATCACCGTGATCGGCGTGCTGACCGGCCTGCTCGGCGGCGACGCCATCGGCGAGGCTATTGCCATCTGGATCAAGAGCCTGATGCCCGGCTTCGGCCATGCCGAACTGGTCGGCAAGGGCATGGCCGTCACCCTTATCACCTTCGTCACGCTGATCTTCGGCGAACTGGTGCCCAAACGCCTGGCGCTGACCCGCTCCGAGGACATCGCAGGCTTGGTCGCCCTGCCGATGAGCTGGCTGGCCAAGCTGGCCTTCCCGTTCGTCTGGCTGCTGTCCAAGACTACCCGGCTGGTTCTGCGCCTGCTGGGCCTGGGCAAGGACGAAGCGGCCAGCGTGACAGAAGAGGAGATCCGCATGCTGGTGGCCGAAAGCCACGAGGCCGGCGTGATCGACGCGCATGAGCGCGACATGATGAACCGGGTCATGCGCCTGGGCGACCGCACTGCCGACAGCCTGATGACCCCGCGCAACCGGATCGCCTGGCTGGATACCCAGGCCGACGCGGAGAAGAACCTGGCCACCATGCGCGAGCACGAGTTCTCGCGCTACCCGGTGTTCCGCGGCAACGACCAGGACATCGTCGGCGTGCTCGAGGTCAAGAGCCTGGTCACCCGCCTGGTGCGCGATGAGCACTCGCTGTTCCAGCAACTGCGCGAGCCGTTGTATGTCTCCGAATCCACCCATGCGATGAAGCTGCTGGAGATCTTCCGCGAGGAGCAGCAGTCGGTGGCGCTGGTGGTGGATGAGTACGGCGAGATCCAGGGGCTGGTGACCATCAGCGACCTGATGGGCGCGGTGGTCGGCCGCATGCAGTCGGTGGAGAACGTCGACGAGGACGCGCTGGTGGTGACCCGCGAGGACGGCTCGCTGCTGGTGGACGGGTCATTGTCGATCGAAGACCTGCGCGAACTGATGGGCAACGCCGAACTGCCCGATGCCGATGACGGCGACTACTACACGCTTGCCGGCATGTGCATCCACTACTTCGGCCGCATTCCGCATGCCGGGGAATACTTCGACTGGGCCGGCTGGCGCATCGAGATCGTCGACCTGGACGGCGCGCGCGTGGACAAGCTGCTGCTGCGCACGCTGGCCGAAGAGGAGACTGATGAACTCACCGGCTGATCCGCCTCCGGCGCCGGACCAGGGCCGGCCGGAATACCAGAACGAAGGCATCCGTACGCTGCTGGCGATGTTCGACCACGGCGATCCCGACGAACGCCTGCGCCTGGGGCAGATCCTGCAGGGCCTGCAGCAGAGCGCGTTCGGCGTGTTCCTGTTCATTGCGATCCTGCCGTCGTTCATTCCGGTTCCCGGGCTGGGGGGCGCCGTGAGCGGTCCGCTGGTGGTCCTGATCGGCGTCCAGATGCTGTGCGGCATGCGGCGCCCGTGGCTGCCGGGGTTCATCGCCAACCGCGGGCCGCGACGCGGCACGATGCATAAATTCCTGGGGAAGATCGACGGCGCGCTGCGCCGTCTGGATCGCATGCTCAAGCCGCGTCGTCCGGCCCTTCTCGTGCCCTTGCCGGCGCATGCGTTCACCGGCCTGCTGCTGGTGCTGACCGGCGTGCTGCTGTCGCTGCCGATCCCGTTCACCAACTACCTGTTCGGGTTCCAGCTGCTGCTGTTCTCGCTGGCGCTGCTGGAACGCGACGGCACCCTGATGCTGGTCAACTGGATCGGCGCGATTGCCGCGGTGCTGTTCTTCAGCTTCAGCTCCGGCCAGTTGGTGCACTACCTGACCGAGCTGTTCCAGCGCTGGTTCTAACGCAGGTCGACCACGCCGTTGTCGGACAACGTGCTCGGGTCATCGCTGACGGCGGAGAGCACGAAGCTCAGCGCCTTGCCCAGCAGCGTGCCGGGGCCGTCCCAGTACTCTGCCGATTCGGCACGCACGTGGATCAGGCGCAGGTTCGGATCATCCTTGCCGCCGGGGAAGAACAGCTTCATCGGCGGCGACCACAGTTCCTCCACCTTGGCGCGGTCGTCGACGATGCGCGCGATGCCCGCCACCGACACGTAGGTGTTCTTCGACTGTGAGGCATAGGCCACGTTGACGCGCGGGTTGAGCGCGATCTCGGCCACCTTGGGGCTGTCGGCGGCGGTGGCGAACCACAGGTCGCCGTCGAATTCGACTTCCTGGGTGCCCAGCGGGCGGCTGTACAGGCGCCCGTCCACGCCGGTGGTGGTGAACATGGCGATGTCCACGTCGCGGATCAGTTCGGCCAGCTGTTCGATGTGCTGCTGGCGATCTTGGTCGGCCATGCGGTGACTCCTGGAATAAGGAGCTCCATCACACCGGAAGGGTGGGAATGGCGACGTGAACCGGATGGTCACGTCGCCTTCGCGTGTGGAGTGCGCCAGCCACGCAGGGCTGGCTTACCCATCAGCGCGTCGCCGATTTCCACGCCTGCATCGCCAACCCGAACGAGCGCTTGCGCGCGCCATGGTCGTAGATGTTGGCGGTCAGCAGCAGTTCGTCGGGCTTGTGGCGTGCGGCGAACGCGGCCATGCCTTCGCTGACCTGGCGCTGGTCGCCGACCACCGCGCAGGCCAGCGCGTTCTGCACGCCGATCTTCTCGTGCGGCTGCCAGAAGGCTTCGATGTCGTCGATCGGCGGTGGAATCAGGCCCGGCAGGCCGCGACGCAGGTTGACGAAGCTCTGCTGCTGGGTGGTGAACAGGCGCTTGGCCTCGGCTTCGGATTCGGCCGCCACCACGTTCAGGCCCAGCACCGCGTACGGCGCGGTGAGGTACTGCGAGGCGCGGAACTCGCGGCGATACACCGCCAGCGCTTCGTCCATCGCATCCGGGGCGAAATGCGAAGCGAAGGCAAACGGCAGGCCCATTGCCGCCGCCAAGCGTGCACTGAACAGGCTGGAGCCCAGCAGCCACACCGGCACCGGGATGCCCGCGCCGGGGACCGCGCGCACGGCCTGCCCGGGCTGCGCCGGCTCGAAATAGTGCAGCAGCTCGCGCACGTCCTGCGGGAACTGGTCGGCGCTGTCGAAGTAGCGTCGCAGGGCGCGTGCGGTGGGCTGGTCGGTGCCCGGCGCGCGGCCCAGGCCGAGGTCGATGCGGTCCGGGTACAGCGAGGCGAGCGTGCCGAACTGTTCGGCCACCTGCAGCGGGGAGTGGTTCGGCAGCATGATCCCGCCAGCCCCGACGCGGATGCGCTGGGTGCCGCCGGCCACGTGGCCGATCAGCACCGCAGTGGCGGCGCTGGCGATGCCTGGCATGTTGTGGTGCTCGGCCAGCCAGTAGCGGTGGAAGCCCCAGCCTTCTGCGTGCTGGGCCAGGTCCAGCATGTTGGCAAAGGCCTGGGTGGTATCGCTGCCCTCGCAGACCGGGGCCAGATCAAGAATCGACAGTTGCATGGGGCATTCCATCAAAGGTTATCCCCTGTTGATGGGGGCGCCGCTCGAAGGACACCATGGCCGCTGGCGGAATGCTGATTCCCGCGCGATATCAATCGGCGGCCTGGTCAACCAGCGGCTTCAATTCCGCGTCGAGGGCCACGCGTTCATCGAACACGAAACAGCGGCCGTCGTAGCCTTCGCCGCCCACGGCCTCGAAGTAGCCGAGGATGCCGCCGTCCAGCTGCAGCACGTTGTCCATGCCGTCGTTGCGCATCCACAGCGCGGCCTTTTCGCAGCGGATGCCACCGGTGCAGAAGCTGACCACGGTGCTGTCACGCAACGCGTCGCGGTGCGGGGCCAGTGCCTCGGGCAGGTCGGTGAACTTTGTTATCGGCAGCACCAGCGCATCCTGGAAGGTGCCGTATTCGATTTCCTGGGTGTTGCGGGTGTCGAGCATGACCACCGGCTTGCCGTCATCGTCATGGCCCTGGCGCAGCCAGCGCTGCACCGTGGCCGGGTCCACCGAGGGGGCGCGTGGATAGGCCAGCGGCTGGCCGTCGTCGATGCGGAAGCTGATGATCTCCGGCTTGACCTTGGCCTTGAGCCGGGCGAACGGCTGCATCCGGCTGTAGCTGGTCTTCACCCGCAACCCCTCGAAGCGCGGATCGGCGCGCAGCGCGGCGTAGAAGCCGTCGATGCCGGCTTCAGGGCCGGCCAGGAACAGGTTGATGCCCTCGCCCGCCACCAGCACGGTGCCACGCAGTGCGGCCGCCTCGGCGCGCGCCAGCAGCGTGGCACACAGCGCGTCCGGGTCGGCGATCGGGGTGAAGTGATAGGCGGCGGTATTGGCGATCATCCGCCCATTTTACCCGGGCCCCGCCCCACCCGCCCAACCGGCCATTCAGCCGCGCAGCAGCACGAACGGCAGCAGTACCAGCGCGGCGGCCACCAGCATGCCGGCCAGCACCGCCACCACGAACAGCGGGCGGCGCCGCAGCAGCGTGCTGAAGGTTTCGGCGCTGCCGTCGGCCAGCGCGGCCTGGCGCTCGGCGCGGACCCGCTCGCCGCGCGCCTGCTGGTACTCGGCCATCAGGGCCTTGGCCCGGGGCTGGTCGGTGTCGTCGCGGATCCAGATCCCGCCAAAGGAGATTCCCCACGGGCTGGGTTCGGTGCGGTAATGGGCGATGCCCGCCCGGTCCAGCAGGGTGATCACATCCTGGATTTCATCGTCCGCGACATTGCGCAGGTTGAGCAGCAGTTTCGACATGCGCCCATGATAGCGCCCGGCGATGCGCTACCCTTGCGTCCCATTTTCCATCCGGTGCCGCCCATGCGTGCTCTGCCGAAGTTCCTGCTCGTTCCCGCGCTGCTGTCGCTGCTGGCCGCCTGCACCCCGCCCGGCCCGCCGCCGGGTGGCAGCATCGCCGCCTTCGAGAAGATCGACACCCAGCCCGGCACCGGTGCCGAGGCCACCCCGGGCAGCACCATCGTGGTCCATTACACCGGCTGGGTGTACGACGAGAAAGCCGCCGACAAGCACGGCGAAAAGTTCGACAGCTCGGTCGATCGCGGCGAGCCGTTCAGCTTCGGGCTGGGCCAGGGCCGGGTGATCAGAGGCTGGGACGAAGGCTTTGCCGGCATGAAGGTCGGCGGCAAGCGCACCCTTATGATTCCGGCTGACTACGGCTATGGTGCCTCCGGCGCCGGCCCGATCCCGCCGAACGCCTCGCTGGTGTTCGATGTCGAGCTGCTCGACGTCAAGCCGCGCTGAACCGCATGAGCACTCCCGCCCACCCTGCGCGACGCGTGGCGATCATCGGCGGCGGCCCGGCCGGGCTGATGGCGGCCGAGACCGTGCGCGCCGCCGGCCACGCCGTGGACCTGTACGAGGCCAAGGGCTCGCCCGGGCGCAAGTTCCTGATCGCCGGCAAGGGCGGCTTGAACCTCACCCATTCCGATCCGCAGGACGTGTTCGTGTCCCGCTACCGTGAGCGTGCGACCGAGGTCGGCACATGGCTGGCCGATTTCGACGGCTCCGCACTGCGCGAATGGGCGGCAGGCTTTGGCGTGGAAACCTATGTTGGCACCTCCGGGCGGGTGTTCCCGGTCGACCGCAAGGCCGCCCCGCTGCTGCGTGGCTGGGTGCGGCGGCTCAAGGAACAGGGCGTGCGCTTCCATGTGCAGCACCGCTGGACCGGCTGGCAGGTCGACGGTGCGCTGCGCTTCGAGACGCCGGACGGGGTTGCCACGGTGCAGGCCGATGCAGTGGTGCTGGCGATGGGCGGTGGCAGCTGGCCCGAGCTGGGCTCGGATGGCGCGTGGGTGGCGCCGCTGGCCGCGCGCGGCATCGACATCGCACCGCTGAAACCGGCCAACTGCGGTTTCGACATCGACTGGACGCCCTACTTCCGCGACCGCCAGGCCGGCGCCCCGTTGAAGCCGGTGGTCGCGCACTGGCTCGGGCTGGACGGCCAGGAACACGCGCAGCAGGGTGAGTGCGTGATCACGGCCAATGGCATTGAAGGCAGCCTCATCTACGCGCTTGCCGCGGACCTGCGCGACCGCCTGGCGCGCGATGGCCAGGTGCAGCTGCAGCTGGACCTGTTGCCCGGGCAGACCGAAGCGCAGCTGCTGGACAAGCTGCACAAGCCACGCCAGGGCCGCAGCTTCGGCGAACACCTGCGCCGCCAGCTGGGTCTCAGTGGGGTGAAATCGGCGCTGTTGTTTGAAGTGCTGGGCAAGGACGCCGGCCAGCTGCCGGCCGAAACCATCGCCGCCGCGCTGAAGCGGCTGACGCTGTCGCCGCTGCGGCCGCGACCGATCGACGAGGTGATCAGCACCGCCGGCGGCGTGCGGCTGGAAGCGCTGGATGACACGTTGATGCTGCGCGACCTGCCCGGCACGTTCTGCGCCGGGGAGATGCTGGATTGGGAAGCGCCTACCGGCGGGTATCTGTTGACCGCGTGTTTCGCCAGCGGATTGCGGGCCGGGCGTGGTGTGGTGGAGTACCTCGCGCGATGACGCCGCGTACCGACCACCGGTCGGTACCTACCGGTAGCGTACAGGCAGCGGTCGGCACACGCCGGTAGCGCCCGACCGTTGGTCGGGCGGCGCAACAGCACATCGCGCGTCAGCGCGATTTGCTGTTGCGTAGCGCCTGGATGCGCGCTGGTGGCTGGAACGAGTCGCTGCGTGCATCCGCCCAGAAGTCGTGGAATACCGCGTGGTCGGGCACCCGGCGCAGCAGTTCGCCCGGGGTGAGATAGCGGTACAGCGAGGCCAACGAGCGGATCTCCACCGGCGACACGCGGCGCACGATGTGTTCCGGGCCCAGTTCGGCCGGATGTTGCAGGCCGGCCGCGCACAGCAGGTCGCGCAGCGCACGCAGGGTGTTCTCGTGGTAGTTGTGCACGCGGGTGGCCTTGTCGGCCGGGTCCAGGTGCCGCCAGCGGTTCGGGTTCTGGGTGGCGATGCCGGTCGGGCAGCGGTCGCTGTGGCAGCTCAGCGACTGGATGCAGCCCAGCGCGAACATGAAACCTCGCCCGGCATTGCACCAGTCCGCGCCCAGCGCGATGGTGCGCGCGATCTCGAAGGCACTGCTGACCTTGCCCGCCGCCCCGACCCGGATCCGGTCGCGCAGGTCCAGGCCGACCAGCGTGTTGTGGACCAGCAACAGCGCTTCATGCATCGGCACGCCGACATGGTCGATGAACTCGGCCGGCGCCGCGCCGGTGCCGCCTTCGGCACCGTCGACCACGATGAAATCCGGCAGCAGCCCGGTTTCCTGCATTGCCTTGGCGATGCCGAACCATTCCCACGGGTGGCCGATGGCCAGCTTGAAACCGACCGGCTTGCCACCGGACAGCTCGCGCAGGCGCACCACGAACTGCAGCAGTTCCACCGGCGTGTTGAACGCCGAGTGCTTCGACGGCGACACGCAGTCCACGCCCATCGGTACGCCGCGGGTGGCGGAGATCTCGGCGCTGACCTTGGCGGCCGGCAGCACCCCGCCGTGGCCGGGCTTGGCGCCCTGCGACAGCTTGATCTCGATCATCTTCACCTGGTCGGTGTTGGCGTTGGCGACGAAACGCTCTTCGCTGAAACCGCCGTGCTCGTCGCGGCAGCCGAAATAGCCGGAGCCGATTTCCCAGACCAGGTCGCCCCCCAACTCGCGGTGGTAGGGCGAAATCGAGCCTTCGCCGGTGTCATGGTAGAAACCGCCACGGCGCGCGCCTTCGTTGAGTGCACGGATCGCATTGGCCGACAGCGAGCCGAAGCTCATGGCCGAGATGTTGAACACGCTGGCCGAATACGGCTTGGCGCAGTTGGGCCCGATCAGCACGCGGAAGTCGTGGTCGGCCACCTCGGTCGGCGCCAGCGAATGGTTGATCCATTCGTAGTCCACCGCGTAGGTGCTGCGCAGCGTGCCGAACGGCACCACGTCCATTTCGTTCTTGGAGCGCTGGTAGATCAGCGCGCGTTGCTGGCGCGAGAACGGCACGTCCTCGAGATCGCTCTGCACGAAGTACTGGCGGATTTCCGGGCCGATCGATTCCAGCCCGTAACGGAAATGCGCCATCACCGGGTAGTTGCGGCGCAGCGTGCTGCGTTTCTGCAGCAGGTCCCAGGTGCCCACGATGACCATCGCCGCGCTGATGCCCACGCCCCAGTACCAGGCGGCCCAGTACCCGGCCAGATACAGCGAGACCGGGAGCAACAGGATGGCGAGCACGTAGACCAGGTAACGATGCATGGCTTTCCTCGATCAACAACCGGGTTCGAGTCTACAGCCGGTCGTCGACCACGTCCCGTGGCCAGACCGACTTCACGTCGTAGACGATCCCATCCGGCGCGAGCAGCGCGCGGATCCGTGCGGTGTCCATCGCGCGGAAGCGGTCATGCGCCACCGCCAGCACCACCGCGTCGTAGCCCTGCGGGTCAGGCTGTTCCACCCACTGCACACCGCTGCCTTCCAGCGTGGCCGGACCGACCCACGGGTCCTGCACCTGCACCTGCGCGCCGCTGGACTGCAGGGCCTGGGCCAGTTCCAGCGCGCGGCTGTTGCGCAGGTCCGGGCAGTTCTCCTTGAAGGTCACTCCCAGCACCAGCACGCGTGCGCCCTGCGGTGCCTTGCCGCGGCTGGCCAGCAGCGCCAGCACGCGTTGCGCCACGTGCGCGCCGACGCGGTTGTTGACCTGCCGCGCGGTGTGGATCAGGTCCGGGTGGTAGCCCACGCTTTCGGATTTGTGCAGCAGGTAGTACGGATCCACGCCGATGCAGTGGCCACCGACCAGGCCGGGGCGGAACGGCAGGAAGTTCCATTTGCTGCCGGCGGCATCCAGGACATCCTGGGTATCGATGCCGAGCCGGTCGAAGATCAGTGCCAGCTCGTTGACCAGCGCAATGTTGACGTCACGCTGGATGTTCTCGATCACCTTGGCCGCTTCGGCCACGCGGATCGACGGTGCCGGCCAGGTGCCCGCAGTGATGATGCGCGCGTACAACGCATCGACAAGCGCGGCGATCTCCGGGGTGGACCCGGAGGTGATCTTGCGGATGTCGGGCAGGCGCCGCTGGCGGTCGCCCGGGTTGATCCGTTCCGGACTGTAGCCGCAGTGGAAGTCCTGGTTGAAGCGCAGCCCTGAGCCGGCTTCCAGCAGCGGCACGCAGACCTCTTCGGTGGTGCCGGGGTAGACGGTGGATTCGTAGATCACCAGGTCGCCGGGCTTGAGCACGCTGCCGATCAGGATGCTCGCGTCGCGCAGCGGGCCAAGATCCGGCTGTTCGTGTGCGTCGATCGGGGTGGGCACGGTCACGATGTAAACGGTGCACGCGGCAAGGTCGGCCGGGTCGACGCTGTAGCGCGCCTGCACCGCAGCGGCGAGTTCGTCCGCCGACATTTCCAGGGTGTGGTCGCGGCCCTGCTGCAGTTCGGCCACGCGCGCATGGTCGATGTCGTAGCCGAGCGTGGGCAGCTGCGCGCCGAACGCCACCGTCAACGGCAGGCCGACATAGCCCAGCCCGATCACGCCGATGCGTGCCTGTGCGGCGCGGTCGGCCGCCGTCATCCGGCCAGCCCCGCAGGCGCACGCAGGCGCGGCAGCAGGTACGCGGGGGAATGATCGATCATGCGGGGGCACCACCAGGAAACAGTTGCGACAAGCCTAACGCGGCAGGCGCTGCGCCACAAAGAACAAAGCCGCCGCCCGCGGAGAGTACGGACGACGGCCAACAAGTGGTCCAGCTGCGGTTACTTCCCTTTCAGACAACCCCGGGGCATACCCCGGACCGGTCACAGCTGGTAGACACATGGTACGAAGCGGACTGTGATCTTTGTGTTACGAGCGACGCCACTCACGAGCCCAGCGTCACGGCTGCGGGTTCGAGTTCGCCGGAGACGCCGGTCCATACCTCGAGCAGACGCGCGAAGCCGACCCGGCGCTGGCCATCCACGGGCGCGGAAGCGGCGAACCCCGTCCAGTCGGCATCGATGATCGCGCTCATCACGTCCGGGTCGATGCGGGCAGAGGCCATCGTCCAGCGCGGGAAATGACGCGTGCCGACCTCGCCGCGTGCCAGTTCGCGCATCTGCTGGTGGCTGCGCGCGTTGATCACGCGCTGCTCGACCGGGGCTACGCCATCATCCGGGCCCTCGATGTACTGCAGGAAGCGCCGGCCATCGAACATCAGCACGCTGGTCACACCGGCCACGCGGTTGAAGTTGGAGGCCTCGGCGAGGATGCGGTCGATGCCCGGACCGTCGATGCCGTCGACTGCCTCGCTTACATAGGCGAACGCCTGCAACGCCATATGCACCCCCCGGTGAAGTCCACATGACTATGCCATGAAGATCGCGGGGGTGAAAAGATGGTTTTCCGGCTCAGGGCGACTCGACGTGGTAGCCGGCCTGGCGCAGCCGCTCGAGATAGCCACCCGGTTCCACCAGGGTGTGCACGGGCACGGTCGCAAAGGTGACCGCGTTGCCGGCCAGCGCTGTGCGTGCCGCGCCCATCCACTTCTCCGCCGCGCGTGCATCCAGGTTGGTCATGCCACGCCGGCGCCCCAGCTCGCTGTCGGCAATCGCGCCGACACAGGCGTCGTACTGGCTCTTCAAGGCCAACTGCTGGAGCGCGTCGATATCCCCTGCCGCCCAGGCGTTGGCGCGCTCGACCAGCAGCGGCATCTGGTGTTCAACCACGTCCAGCGTCCGCTGCAGGCAGGCCACGTCCTGCAGCGGGCTGGCGCGCACTTCCTTCAGCGCGGCGCGCGGATCGTCCACCTTGACCTCCACCCGGGTCACCACGGGCGTCAGGCCGCGGGCCTTGTACGCCTTTTCAAGCAGCTTGCCCACGCCGGATCGGGGACTGAGCCCGACCTCGTCCAGGGCAGCCACGTACAGCCGCGTGGCGGCCACGAGCGGGCGGTCCTTCTCCACCCCATTGCCGCGCCCAAGGTAACGCGCCTTCAACGGCTGCCAGCGCGCATACAGCTCCGGCGGCAGAATCTCCTGCAGCCGCCTGCCCTGCGGGTCGTGCTGCGCCTTCATGGCCGAGGGCAGCAGGGTGAGCCGGCTGAAAAAGCCGACATCGGCATCCAGCGTCCAGCCCGGCGGCCCCAACACGGCATCTGCGCTGGCGATGACCGCCTTGACCTCGTCGGCGCGCCAGTCCAGCCTGGCCGGCAGCGGCGATACCGTGCCCAGGATCCACAGCGTGTGGCCCTGCGCATTGGTGACCCGCCACATGCCCGGCCCGGGCTGCACGCCGGAGACCACCACCGGCGCCAGGTCGACCACCTCGGGCGGTGCCTGCTGCGCCCTGCCTTCAGGCACACCCGCACAGGCCAGCCACACCAGCAACGCGCCTGCTGCTGCCCTCTTCGCCATGCCTGTCCACCTTCCTGTGCGCCTGCCGTGCAGCGTACGGCGCGCAGCGCAGCGGGGTAAACCGTGCCTCAAGTCCCGGTGCCGATCAGCCCGGGTCCGGTGCCTGCCGATAGGGCTCTTCAAACGGGCGGAAATCGTGCTCGTCCAGCGCCGCCGCGATCCATGCCTGCACGCCCGGCAGCGCCCGCACCTGCTGCATGTAGGCGGCAACGCGCGGCGACACCGGCACGGCGTAGGTGTGCAGGCGCATCACCACCGGCGCGAAGAACGCATCGGCGATGCTGAAACGATCGAACAGCAGCGGGCCCTCGTGGCGTGCCAGCAACCGCTCCCAGAGCGCCTGCAGACGCTGCAGGTCGGCCACCACATCCGGTTGCTCGCGCAGTACCCGCGCCCCCACTTCGGGAAGCAGTGCTTCGATGTTCATCGGGAAGTGCGAGCGCAACGCGCCGAACCCGCTGTGCATGGCGGCGGTCGCGCTGCGGGCCAGCGCACGTTCGCTGGTCTCCTGCGGCCACAACGCCGATTCCGGAAACCGTTCGGCCAGGTATTCGGCGATGGCCAGCGAATCCCAGACGACCAGCGCGCCATCGACCAGCACCGGCACGGTGCCCGAGGGCGACAACGCCTCGGCGCTGCGCTTGAACTGCGAGTCCGGGTCGAAGCTGTCAAAGCGCAGCACGACCTCGTCGAACGGAATGCCGGCCTGGGTCATCAGCACCCACGGCCGCATCGACCACGAGGAGTAGTTCTTGTTGCCGATGTGCAGTTTCAGCATATGCAGAATGGGCCGGAGCAGGAAAGCCTGATGCTAGCGCCCCCTAGGATTCCGCTACAATCCCTCCGCAGCGCCGCCCGGATGGCGAAACTGGTAGACGCATCGGACTTAAAATCCGCCGGGGGCAACCCCATGCCGGTTCGATTCCGGCTCCGGGCACCACCTCAGATCGCCCGCGAATAGCGCACCGGCTGATCCGGCTGGGCCAGATAACGGTCGAAGCACATCGCGAGCAGGCGCAGCAATGGACGCCCCCGCGCGGTGGCGCGCACAATGCCGTCGCGGTACTCGGCCAGGCCGTCGGCCTCCAGCGCCGTCAATGCGGCGAGCGCATCGGCGAAGTACTGGTCGAAATCGACACCATGGCGTGCCCCCAGCGCGCGGCCATCCACCTCGCCCTGGCACATCAGCTGGTTGATCAGCGCGGCGCGCAGCGCATCGTCCGCATCCAGGGTCAGCCCCCGCCACACCGGCAGGCGCCCGGCATCCACCGCCGTTTCCCAGCCCGGCAGGTCGCGCGGGTTCTGGCTGTAGCAGTTGCCGATGCGGCTGATCGCGCTGGCGCCCAGCCCGACGAGGTCGGTCTGCGCGTGGGTGGTGTACCCCATGAAGTTGCGGTGCAGCTGGCCGGCGCGCTGGGCGCGGGAGAGGTTCTCTTCCGGCAGTGCGAAGTGATCCATGCCGATGTACTGGTATCCGGCCAGCGACAGTCGACGCACCGCCAGGCCGAGCAGCGCCAGCTTCTGTTCCGGGCTGGGCAGCGTGGCATCGGGGATCTGCCGCTGCGCCTTGAACAGGTTCGGCAGGTGCGCATAGCCGTAGATCGCCAACCGGTCGGGGCGTTCGCGCAGCACCGTTTCCAGGGTGCGCGCGAAGCCCTCCAGGGTCTGGTGCGGCAGGCCATAGATCAGGTCCACGTTGACCGAGCGCAGGCCATGTTCGCGGCACGCACGCAACACCTCCAGCGTGGCCTCCACGCCCTGCTCGCGGTTGATCGCGCGCTGTACCAGCGGGTCGAAATCCTGGATGCCCAGACTCGCCCGGTTGAAGCCCAACGCGCCCAACTGGGCAATGTCCTCGCGGGTGACGAAGCGCGGATCGAGCTCGATCGAGAAGTCGCGACCGGCCGAGGTGCTGAACGAAAAGCGCTGGCGCAGGCCCTCGATCAGCTCGCGCATCTGGGTCGCGGCGAGGAAGTTCGGGGTGCCACCGCCGAAGTGCAGCTGCACCACTTCGCGCGAGGCGTCGAACAGCGGTGCGATCAGGTCGGCTTCGCTGAGCACGCGCGCGACATACGCCACGCCCTTGCCATGGTCGCGGGTGATTACCCGGTTGCAGCCACAGTAGAAGCACGGGCTGCTGCAGTACGGCACATGCACGTACAGCGACAGCGGCAGCGCTTCGGCATTGCTGGCCGCGATCGCGGCACGCAGCCCATGCTCATCGAAGCCGTCGTGGAAATGCGGCGCGGTGGGATAGGAGGTGTAGCGCGGGCCGGGCCGGTCGTAACGACGCAGCAGGTCCGGGTCGAAGTGCCAGGCAAGCCCGGCAGCGGCAGGCGAAAGGGTATCCATGGCCCAAGCGTGCGCGCCCGCGCGCGGCCCCGCATTGAGCCAGATCAATCCAGGCGCGGTCTTCCGGCGAGCGGCAGTTCGGGCCAGCGCTGCATCTGGATGCGCCGCCAGAAGGTGTCGGCGATGCGCGTGGCCACGTCGTCGGCCAGCTGCTGCATGGGCGGGTTGCCCAGCACTGCGGTGGTGCGCCGGAACAGCAGCAGCCAGCGGTCGAACAGCGCGCGCTCCAGCTCGGGCATGGCCATGTGCTTGGACATCGGGTTGCCGTTGAAGCGGCGGGTGCCGCGCAGCATGGCCGACCAGAAATCCACCAGCTGGGCCAGATGCACGTCCCACTCGTGGATGCGCGCCTCGAACACCGGGCCCAGCTGCTCGTCCTGGCGCACGCGGGCGTAGAAGTCGTGCACCAGGCGGGTGACTTCCTGCTCGCTGCACAGCGCCAGGGAGGCGGCCGGCAGCACGGGGGCGACGGACGAGGACATTCGGTCATGATGCTACGCCGCCTTGATCAGGATCAATG
Organism: Stenotrophomonas sp. SrG; assembly: GCF_050031795.1. Lineage (NCBI taxonomy): Bacteria > Pseudomonadati > Pseudomonadota > Gammaproteobacteria > Lysobacterales > Lysobacteraceae > Stenotrophomonas > Stenotrophomonas sp. SrG. The sequence goes on along the minus strand of NZ_JBNBBE010000014.1, from coordinate 2,412 downwards.
TGGCGTGCTGTCGCAGGGCCTACCGTGCAGGCCATGGACACGCTGAACGCCCCGCCTGGCAACCGCCGCCGCCTGCTGATCCAGCAGTGGGGTGCGGTGCTGTGGCCGAGCTTTGTCGCCGCCGGGCTGGCCTGCGCGGTGTTTTTCGCCTTCGTGGATCCGTTGCGCCTGCGCGACATCACCTTTCCGGACCAGGCGCTCAGTCGCGAACTGGGCTACACGCTGGGCTTCTTCATGTTCTGGTCGGTCACCGCTGCCGCCAGCGCGGTTACCGGCTACCTGCTGCGGCCGCGGCCGCGCGATGACGACGAGCTGCCGCTGGGATGACGCCGGCTGCGCCCCCTGCCCTGCGCTGGCGCGCCCTGGTATGGGCAGCGCTGCTCATGCTGTTCTACGCCCTGCCCTGGCTGCGCTGGAACGGGCGGCAGGCGCTGCTGTTCGACCTGCCGGCGCGCCGCTTCGACCTGTTCGGGCTGACCCTGTGGCCGCAGGATGTCGGCGTGCTGTTCGGGCTGGTCGCGGTGCTGGCCTGCGCGCTGGTGCTGCTCACCACCGTGGCCGGGCGGGTCTGGTGCGGGCATGCCTGCCCGCAGACGTTGTGGAGCGGCCTGTTCCGCTGGATTGAACGCAGCGCCACGCGACGACTGCGACCGCCGGCCCTGGCCCGCGTGGTCAAACACCTGGCGTGGGCCGCGGTCGCACTATGGACCGGTATCACCTTCGTCGGCCTGTTCAGTCCGATCCAACCGCTGGTGGCCGGCTTCTGGCCGGCCCGCTGGAGCGGCTGGGAAACGTTCTGGGTGCTGTTCTACGCCACGGCCGCGTGGGCCAACGCCGGCTTCCTGCGCGAACAGGTCTGCATCGACCTGTGCCCGTATGCGCGGGTGGCCCCGATGCTGTGCGATGCCGACACCCCGAAGGTCTGCTACGACGCCCGCCGCGCCGAACCGCGCGGCGCCCGCCAGCGTGGACAAGGTTCGGTGCAGCAACGTGGTCGTGGCCTGCTTGATCCGACCAGTGCCAGCGACTACGCCTTCCGTGCGGCGCATCCGGCCTTGGCCGGCCCGCCGCCGCGCTTCGCCGACGATCGGCTGGGCGATTGCCTGGACTGCGGTGCCTGCGTCCAGGTGTGCCCGATGCAGCTGGACGTGCGCGCCGGGCCGCAGCCGGAGTGCATCGCCTGTGGCGCGTGCGTGGATGCCTGCGATGCGCAGATGCGCGCGTGGCGGTTTCCGACCGGGTTGGTCCAGCTGGCCAGCGAAAACGCGATGCAGGGCAGGCCGCGACGGTGGCTTCGTCCGCGCACGCTGGCGGCACTGCTCAGCCTGGCCGCGCTGCTCGGTATCGGGCTGCATTACCTGTAACCGCCATCCCCGGGCGGTTGGCTTCAGCGCGTGCGGTTGTCGGGCGGCGGCACCATCTGCGCGCGCCGGACAATGCCGAGCTGTTCAATGATCAGGGCCAGTTCGTTGGTCACCTGGGTGCGGCCGCGGCCCTGCGGCACCAGGCGTTCAAGCACCTGCTGGTAGGTGGTCCAGAACTCCGGCCCACACCCATGCTTGCTGTAGCTGGCCTCCAGCTCGGTGCGGACGCCGTCAGCCAAGTCATTCGCGCCGTATCGCATACGACCTCCCTTGGACCTGCCCTGCATCGAAGACGAGCAATTCCCCCTGCCAGGCTTGCGCCTGTCGCCCCGCCGCTGGGAGGCGGCAGGACTTCACCCACGTTTCACTCCACCCTTTCATGCCCTTCTCGCCAAGTCAACCAATGGTGAACAGGCGATCAAACAGGCCCTGAATGGTTCAGGCACGCCCCTGCCCACGCAGGCAGGATGCCGCGCGGCTGTTGACACCGTGATGTCAGCCCGCGAAGGCCCAGCGAGGGGTCAGCCCCCCATCCGCCAGATGCCATAGGCGCTGATGGCCACGCCGGCGCCCAGTACCATCCAGGCCACGCCGTTGAAGCGCTTGAACACCTTGGCCAGGCCGAACGAGAGCAGGATCGCCGCCAGCCCAAACCCCAGCACGACCACGCCGCTGACGTTGCTGGGCGAATCCCAGAACGAACCGGGCGCGCCGACGGCTGCAAACCACAAGGCGATATCCATCGAACATCCTCGACACGAAACGGTACTGCACAGTAGGTGCGTGCTCGTCCGGGCGAGGTGAAGGGCGGAAACGAAAAACCCCGCCGAAGCGGGGTTTGTCGAATTACTGGAGGCCTGGGTCGGAATTGAACCGGCGTACGCGGATTTGCAGTCCGCTGCATGACCACTCTGCCACCAGGCCGGTGACCCTATAAAACAAGACCCCGAGAACGGGGCCTGGTCAGGATTTGGAGCGGGAAACGAGACTCGAACTCGCGACCTCAACCTTGGCAAGGTTGCGCTCTACCAACTGAGCTATTCCCGCA
>NZ_JBNBBE010000013.1:140280-152228 GCF_050031795.1 Stenotrophomonas sp. SrG | reverse complement strand
TTCTGGGTGGTTGCAGGCACCGGCGCGGTGTTGGCCTGCGCCGCCATCGGTGCAGGCGCAGGCGTGCTGCCTGGCGCGGTGCTGTTCGCTGCAGTGACCGGTGCCGGGGTAGCGGGCGCGCGGACCACGCTGGCCGGCGCATCGCCCGGCCACTCGATCACCAGCCGCGAATCCTCGCCCTGCTTGACCAGCTGCGGCTTGAACGGCGCCACCGATTCGGCCAGGTCGAACACCACCCGGAACGTGCCGGGCACCGGCTGCCCGGTGCGTACCGCCGTGACCACGCCCTTGGGCGCAGGCAGCTTGAGGTTGCGCACCGCGCTGGAATCGGGGAAATCGACCACCAACCGGTTCGGGCCGGCCAGGGTCAGGGTCTTGTAGCCGCCGCTGCCGGACAGCGCGATCTCGGCGCGGGTGCCGGTCGAACCGGTCTCCAGGGCCACCTGGCGGACTTCGCCCGCCCACGACATCGCGCTCGCCAGACAGAGTCCGACGGCGGCGCAGATGGCAGTGAGTGGCTTCCCCATTGGCATGGGTACGGATTCAATCACTGCGCTGAATGAAAAGCAACACCTTTTCCCTTAATAATCCGTAACCTGGGGGTGTTTCCTACTGTCAGCCGACAGAAAGGGCCTGCAAGTCGCCCCCTTGCGGGAGCCGTTCCAGCCATTCATGTCCTGCCGCACTGGCCGCGCCCAGCCGCGCGCGACGGCCCTGCCCCTCGATCTCCAGCGCCACGATCAGGTCGGTGGGCGGCAGCGCGCCGGCCCCGCGCTCGGGCCATTCCACCAGCCACAGCGAGGCACTGCCCTCGTCCAGGCCGAGGAAATCCAGTTCTTCCGCCTGCCCGATCCGGTACAGATCCAGGTGCCAGGCTTCATGACCGTCGCTCAGCGGATAGCGCTCGACCAGCGTGTAGGTGGGACTGCGGACGTTGCCCTGCACGCCCAATGCGCGCAGCAGCGCCCGGGCCAGGGTGGACTTGCCGGCACCCAGGTCACCTCTCAACTCAACCACCGCGTGCGGGGGTCGGGTGGCCGCCAGCCATTGGCCGAGCAGGTCGGTGTCCTGCGGTTGTGCCAGGAAGAACTCAATCATGGGCGTCACGGTTCCGGGTTCACCCGCCGGCGCAGCGGCACCAGCAGGTCGGTGGGGAGCAGGCCACGCTGGCCTTCGCTGGCCGCGTCATCGCCGGCCAGGCTGTGCAGCAGCGCACCGCTGCTGGCCGCGTCGAACGCGTCCAGCCCCTGCGCGCGCAGTGCGGCAATGATGCCGGTGAGCAGGTCGCCCATGCCACCCACCGCCATGCCCGGGTTGCCGGCGGCGATCACCCGTGGGCGTTGATGCGGTGCGGCCACGATCGTGCCGGCGCCTTTGAGCACCACCACGGCATTGAAACGCGCGGCCAGTGCCGCAGCGGCGGCGAAACGGTCGGCCTGTACCTGGGCGGTGTCGGTACCCAGCAGCCGCGCCGCCTCGCCCGGGTGCGGGGTGAGAATCGCGTCGTGCAGCGGCCGTGGCGTGGCCGCCAGCAGGTTCAACGCATCGGCATCGATCACCAGCGGCTTGCCGCTGGCCAGCACCTGCCGCCACAGCTCGTGGGCCCAGTCGTCCTGGCCCAGCCCGGGTCCGATCGCGATCACTTTCGCGCGCGGCAGCAGCGCCTGCAGGTCCTGCGCCTCCTGCACCGGGTGGGCCATGACTTCGGGCAGGCGCGCCAGCAGCGGCGCGATGTGCTGCGCCTGGGTGGCCACGCTGACCAGCCCGGCGCCAGCGCGCAGCGCCGATTCTGCGGCCAGCATCACCGCGCCCCCACTGCCGGCGTTGCCGCCCACGCACAGCACATGGCCGGATTCGCCTTTGTGCGTGTTGGCACGGCGCGGCGCCAGCTGCGTGGGCAGCCGGGAAGGCAGCCACAGGCACGCTGCCGGAGCGATGCCCCGCTGCGAACCGTCGGGCAGCGACAGCGGTGCCAGCCGGCGGCCACCGATGTATTCCAGCGCATCTGCGGTGTACAGGCCCTGGTGACGGACGATGAACTGCAGGGTGATCGTGGCGCGCACCGCAACCCCGGGCACCGCGCCGGTACGCGCGTCCACGCCACTGGGCACATCCAGCGAAAGCACGGGCAGCCCGCTGTGGATGATCGCCTCGATCAGGCGCGCCGCATCGCCGTTCGGCGCGCGGTTCAGGCCGATGCCGAACAGTGCATCGACCACGATGTCAGCGGGAGGCAATTCCTCCGCGAAGACGCATTCCTGCCCGCCCACCGCCAGATACGCCGCGCGGGCCCGTTCAGCCAGCTCCGTCCGCGCGCCAGCGTCGGCCAGCCGCAGCACCTGCACCTGGCGCCCGGCCTGGCGGGCCAGCCGCGCCAGCACGTAGCCATCGCCGCCGTTGTTGCCCGCACCGGCCGCCACGCACAGCCGCTGCGCCTGCGGCCAGCGCTCCAGCAGGCACTGCCAGGCGGCCGTGCCGGCCTGCTCCATCAGCCCGGCGCCGCCATCGCCCAGCAGCGCGCTGGCCTGGGCATCGAGACGGCGCGCGGCGGCGACATCGAACAGTTCATCGAGTTCGTGCATGCCGGGATTCTATACTTGCTGCATGTCCGCTGTTCCCCTGCCCGCCCCGCTCGACCTGGCCCGTGCCGCCGAACGGGTGCGCGCGCTTGCGCGGCAGCATGGCTTCCAGCGCTGCGGCGTGTCCGGCATCGATCTGGCCGACGACGAAGCACACCTGGCCGACTGGCTGGGCCAGGGCCTGTACGGCACCATGGACTGGATGGCACGCCACGGCACGCTGCGCGCGCGCCCGGCCGAACTGCTGCCCGGCACCGTGCGGGTGATTTCAGTGGGCATGGATTACGGCCACAAGGACGACACCGAGGCCTGGAACACCCTGCATGACGGCAACCGCGCCTACGTGGCGCGGTATGCGTTGGGCCGCGATTACCACAAGCTCATGCGCAACCGCCTGCAGAAATTCGCCGATGCGCTGGCCGCGGAGATCGGCACGTTCGGGTACCGGGTGTTCGTCGATTCGGCCCCGGTGCTGGAGCGTGCGCTGGCACGCAACGCCGGGCTGGGATGGATCGGCAAGCACACCTGCCTGATCGACCGCCAGGGCGGCTCGTGGTTTTTCCTGGGCGAGATCTACATCGACCTGCCGTTGCCGGTGGATGCGCCGGCCAGCGCGCACTGCGGCACCTGCACCCGCTGCATCGATGTCTGCCCCACCCAGGCCATCATCGGCCCGCAACGGCTGGATGCGCGGCGCTGCATTTCCTACCTCACCATCGAACACGATGGCGCCATTCCCGAAGACATGCGCCCGCTGATGGGCAACCGCATCTACGGCTGTGACGACTGCCAGCTGGTGTGCCCCTGGAACAAGTTCGCGCGGCGCACCGACGAGCCGGATTTCCGCGCCCGCAACGCGCTCGATACCGCGACGCTGGCCGAACTGTTCGCGTGGGAGGAAGACGAATTCCTGCGCCGTACCGAAGGCAGCCCGATCCGCCGCAGCGGGCATGAGCGCTGGCTGCGCAACATCGCGGTGGCACTGGGCAATGCGCCAGGCCACCCGGACACGCTGGCCGCGCTGCACGCGCGCGTCGGCCATGACTCCGCGCTGGTACGCGAACACGTGCAGTGGGCACTGCGGCAGCACGCCCGGCTCGACAACGGCGGCTGAGCGCCGCACACACGCACCTCGCCCCGGCATGCGACCATGGGCACCCGTTCGTACTGTTTGACCGTCCATGGACCGTAGCGCGCAGATCCTCACGCCCAGCCAGCTCAACATCCTGGCCCGCGACCTGCTGGAAGGCACGTTCCCGATGGTGTGGGTGGAAGCCGAGCTGGGCAGCGTGACCCGCCCGGCCTCGGGCCACATGTACTTCACGTTGAAGGACGCGCGCGCGCAGATCCGCGCGGCGTTGTTCAAGCCCAAGAGCCAGTGGCTGAAATTCGTGCCGCGCGAAGGCATGCGCGTGCTCGCGCGTGGCCGGCTGACCCTGTACGAGGCGCGCGGCGAGTACCAGATGGTGCTCGACCACATGGAAGAAGCCGGCGAAGGCGCACTGCGCCGCGCCTACGAACAGCTCAAGGCACGGCTGGAAGCGGAAGGCCTGTTCGCCGCCGAACGCAAGCGTGCCCTGCCCGCCCATGTGCGCCGGCTGGCGGTGATCACCTCGCCCACCGGCGCAGCCGTGCGCGATGTGCTCAGCGTGCTGGAGCGCCGCTTCCCGCTGCTCGAAGTGGACCTGCTGCCCAGCCTGGTGCAGGGTGACAGTGCCGCTGCGCAGATCACCGCGCTGCTGCGCAGCGCCGACGCCAGCGGCCGCTACGACGTGATCCTGCTCACCCGCGGCGGCGGCTCGATGGAAGACCTGTGGGCCTTCAACGACGAACAACTGGCGCGTGCCATCGCGGCGAGCCATACCCCGGTGGTGTCGGCGGTGGGCCACGAAACCGATTTCAGCCTGGCCGATTTTGCCGCCGACCTGCGCGCGCCCACGCCATCGGTGGCCGCCGAACTGCTGGTACCGGACCAGCGCGACCTGCAACTGCGCCTGCGCCGGTTCGCCGCGCGGCTGGTGCAGCTGCAGCGGCATGGGTTGGGCCAGGCCATGCAGCGTGCCGACCGCGCCCTGCTGCGGCTGAACGCACAGAGCCCGCAGAACCGGCTGCAGCTGCTGCAGCGTCGGCAGCAGGATCTGGCCCGACGCCTGGCCGGCGCGTGGCAGCAGCAGCATGAGCGCCGCCTGGCGCGGCTGCGGCATGCGGCGTTGGTGCTGCGCAATGGCCACCCGCAACGCCAGCTGGATGCACTGAAACAGCGCCTGCTGCGGGTGCAGCCACGCGCGGAGGCGGCGATGGCGCGGCAGCTGCAGCGCGATACGTTGCGCCTGCGCGCGTTGGCGCGTTCGATGGAAGCGGTGAGCCCATTGGCCACGGTCGCGCGCGGCTACGCCATCCTGACCCGCGAGCAGGATGGGCGCCTGGTGCGGTCGCCGCTGGATGTTTCACCCGGCGATACGTTGAAGGCCCGGGTGCAGGATGGGGTAATCGATGTGGTGGTCAAAGACACCCGAGGGTAAGCCCTGTAGGGACACGCCATGCGTGTCCAAGCAGGCCGCACACGCGTTTCGCCCACGTTATTGCGTCGCCGGGGCGCCTGCAGATTCGCAGTAGCGTTGGCGGTATTCCATGGCCTTGGGCATCAGCGCCTGCAGGTTCTGGATGCGGGTGCCCGGGTTGGGATGCGTGGACGAGAATTCCGGCGGCGCCTGGCCGCCGCTGGCCTGGCCCATCCGCTCCCACAGCGGCACCGCTTCGCGCGGGTCGAAGCACGCCGCCGCCGCCAGCATCAGGCCCACTTCATCGGCCTGGGTTTCGTGGCTGCGCGCGTACGGCAGCAGGTAGCCGTAGCCCATCGCCGACATCACCATCTGTTGCTGCTGCGGATCCATGCCGCTGGCGGCACCGGCCATCTGGCCGATCTGGGTGAGCTTCTGCTGGGCCATGCGCTGGGCGCCATGGCGGAGCAGTGCGTGGGCGATTTCATGGCCCATCACCACTGCCATCGCATCCTGGGTCTGTGCCACCGGCACCAGCCCGGTGTAGACCGCCATCTTGCCGCCCGGCAGGCAGAACGCATTGGCCTGGTCGGACTGGATCACGTTGACCTCCCATTCGAAGTCGCGCGAGAAGTGCGCCGGCTTCAGGCCGTGCTCTTCGGCCAGCGCGGTTTCCACCACGTCCACTTTGCGGATCAACCGTTCGGCGATCGCGCGCACGTCGCGCGATATCTGCGCGTTGGGATCCAGCGGGCGCTCCTCGGCCAGGATCTGCTGGTAGGCCTGCAGGCCGAGCGCCTTTTCCTGGTCGGCATCGAGCGAACTGTCGATCAGCACGTTTTCGCCGGTGTACGGGTCCACGCTGCGGTTGGAGAACCAGTAGAAGGCGGCATAGCCGGCGAACGCCAGCAGCACCCACCAGCGGATGTTGCCGAACAGCCCGGGGCGGCGTGCTCGTTGCTGCTGACCGCCATAGGGATTGCTGCTCATCGTCCTGGTTCCTGATGGGGGCCGGCACGCCGTACCGGCATTGGGGGCAATCCTAGCGCCAAGCCGACGTATCAGATACCTCGAACCAGGCGGAACCCGATCCTGGCGCTGGTCGTGTCCGAATCCTGTGATTGCCGCCAGGCCGCGCGGGTCTGTTCGGGGGCATTGGCCCAGTTGCCGCCGCGGATCACCCGCTGCCGGCAGCCCGGGTTGAACCAGGCCACGCCATCGGCCGGGGCCCGGCGGTAGCTGGCGTGCCAGCAGTCGGCCACCCATTCGCTGAGGTTGCCGGCCATGTCGTGCAGGCCCCAGGCATTGGGTTCGAAGGTGGCCACCGGGGCCGGGCCCCACCAGCCATCGCCATAGCCGACGAAGGCATTGAACCAGCGCCGGCCGGAGGGCGATACGTCTTCGCCGCCGGTGAAGTTGCCCGACAGCGGCGGCGGCGTGCCCTCGTTGCCCCACGGGTAGCGGCCACTGGTGCCGGCACGCAGCGCGTACTCAAATTCGGCCTCGCTGGGCAGGCGGTAGGAACGCCCGGTCTGTTCGGACAGCCACATTGCGTAGTGCTCGGCATCACGCACGCTCACGTGCATCACCGGCGAATTGGCGATCGCCGGGGTGCCGTCGTAGCCCGAGCGCCAGTCCACCCCGCTGCTGCGGGTGAAGTTGCCACTGCGTTCGTCGTAGATGATCGAATGGCCACGCCGGGTGGCGCGCGGCCGGGCGTTGCTGGCCTGCACGTAGCGGCGGTAATCGGCCACGGTCACTTCGGTGATCGCCATGGCGAAGCCGCGGTCGAAGCGCACGTAGTGCGAGGGCTTTTCCGCATCGCTGGCGCCCGGTTCCGCATCGCCGGCGCCCATCTGGAAGCCGCCATGCGGCACCACGATCATCTGCGGCCCACGCCCGCCATCGCGCAGCGCATCGCTGAACACCTGGCGCGGGCGGAAACTGCCGTAGTGGGTGGCCAGTTCGATGCGTTCGCGCAGCTGGCCCACCACCGGGTCGCCGGGCATCGCGATGCGCAGCGCGTCTTCCAGCTTCTGCCGCGCTGCCTTGAGCCCCTGCGGGCTGGCCAGGTCGCGCAGGCCGTCGTCGCGCAGGCGCACCAGCGTGGCGGCGCGGATCGCCTCGATCCGTTCGAACGCATCGGCAATGGTGGGTGCCGAATCGCGCACCTTGGCCGCTTCGGCCAGCCAGGTGCCGGCGGCAGCGAAATCGGCGCTGCGGGCAGCGGCTTCGGCGCGGCGGATCAGCGCGCTTTCGGCGGCGGCCAGGCCCTGCCGGGCCCGCGGCTCGTCCGGCTGCAGCGCCAGCGCCTCGCGGAAGTTGGGAATGGCACCGTCTCCGTCTTCACCAATGCGGTCGGCGCGCAGGTCCTCCTCGCCGGCGCGGTTGTACGCCACCACCCGCTGGGCCAGCTCCACGCGCGACTGCAGCTGGCGCACCTTCGGGTCATCCGGGGCCAGGGCCAGCAGCACCAAGGCAATCTCGCCGGCCTGCGCCAGTGCCTCACGCTGCTGCAGCGGCCGCTGCAGCAGCTCCGCGGCGTCCTTCAGCAGCTGCTGGCGGGCACGGGTGAGTCCGGCCTGGGCCAGGCGGTCGTTGGCGTCGCGCTGGCGCAACGCCAGCCAGATCGGAATGGCATCGGCGGCGGTGGCGTACAACCGCCCCTCGTCGAAGGCCTTGGCCGCGTCGCGACGCGCCTGTGCCACGCCGTCGTCGGCAATGACCACCGCCGGCGGCTGCCAGCGCTGTTCGGTCTCCGCTTCATCCTCACCGCCGATGGTCACCTGCCCGGGCAGAGGCTCGACCCGTTTGGCCGGCTCGGGCGCCCGCGCCGCCGCCGGGCGTGGTGGTGGCGCGTCGGGCGAGCAGGCGGTCGTGGCCAGCAGCAGCACGGCCAGCAACAGCGGGACAGGGCCTGGAGTACGCAATTCGGGTTCCTTCGGCGGGACGGCCTCGACGTTAGGCTATTCTCCCTCACCTGAGCAAACCTGCAGTAGATGGAATCCCTACGTGGCCTATTGGATCAAAACCCCGGCGGAACTGGACGAGCGCTACCGCCAGCGCCCCACCCGCATCGGGCTGGACACCGAATTCATTCGTGAACGCACCTATTGGCCGCAGCTGGCGCTGGTGCAGATGGCGGTCGGCGATGAAATCCTGATCATCGACCCGTTGATTCCGGGCATGACCGAGGCGCTGGCGCCGTGGCTGGCCGATACGTCGATCCTGAAGGTCATGCACAGCGCCAGCGAAGACCTGGTCACCTTCAAGGTGGCCTGCGGCGTGCTGCCGCGGCCGTTGTTCGACACCCAGATCGGCGCGTCGCTGGCCGGCATCGGCGGTGGGATGGGCTACCAGAAGCTGGTCACCGCCATCACCGGGGTGACCCTGGCCAAGGGCGAGACCCGCTCGGACTGGATGCGCCGCCCGCTGACGGATTCGCAGCTGGAGTACGCCGCCGACGACGTGGAGTACCTGTTCGCGATCCACGATGCGGTGGATGCGAAGCTGGGCGAGCTGGACCGCCGCCAGTGGCTGCAGGACGATGCCGAGCGCCTGCTGGCCAGTGTCGAGCAGGACGAAGAGCGCTGGCCGCACGTGGCGATGCGCTCGTCGCAGTTCATGGATGCGCCCGCGCAGCGCCGTCTGTTGCGCCTGCTGCGCTGGCGTGACGTGCAGGCACGGGCAAGCGACAAGCCGCGCAGCTGGATCCTGGACAACGAACTGGCCGCGCTGCTGGCACGTACGCCGCCGGCCGATGCCGGCGCACTGGGCAAGCTGATGGAAGGCTTCCCCAAAGCCCCGCGCAAGCTGGCCGCGCAGGTCTGGGAAGCCCTGGAAACGCCGCTGCACGATGAGGCCGAGGCGCCGCTGGCGCTGCCGGCCAACGATGCCAACAAGCAGGCGTTGAAGCGGCTGCAGGACGCGGTGAGCGCACGTACCGCCGAGCTCGGCCTGCCCGATGGCGTGCTGGCTTCGCGCAAGCACCTGGAGAGTTATCTGGAAAGCCGCACGTGGCCGCAGGCCCTGGCGGGATGGCGGCAGGCGGTGCTGGAGCCGGTGCTGGCGCCCTTGTTGCCCGCCGCAGGCTGATACCGCAGCGAAAAGGCCCCGCTTGCGCGGGGCCTTTTTTTCAACCGCTTACCAGTTGAGGTTCAACGAGACACCCACAACGCGCGGTTCGTTGTACACCGCCGCCATGTAGTTCTCGATCACGCCCTTGAGGTTCTTCTCGTTGGTGATGTTGCGCGCGAACAGCGCCGCTTCCCACGCCCCGTAGTTGCCCGAGTAACCCAGCTTCAGGCCACCTTCGAAGCTGCCCTTGGAATTGAACTCGGCCGAGTCATACAGCACGAAGCTGGTATGGCCCTGCTTGTTCCAGTCGGTGGACACGAAGAACACGTCGCTGTCGTTGACCGGGAAGTCGTAGCGCGCCGCGAAGTTCAGGTTGTACTTCGGCGCGTTCGGCAGCGGGTTGCCGTTGATCTGGGCGAACGTGTTGGCGCCTACCTTGATGGTCGGGTCATTCACGGTGCACACCACCGCGCCGTTCAGCGCGCAGACCTGCGCATACACGCGGTCATCCTGGATTTCGCTGTGCAGCAGGCTCACGCCGGCGCTCAGGCTCAGGTTCGGGATCGGGCGCAGCTCCATGTCCGCTTCCAGGCCGTAGGCCTTGGCCTTGTCGGCATTGAACAGCACGCCGTTGCCGTTGGAATCGTTGCCGTTGAGCTGGATGTCGTTGACCACGTAGGTGAACGCGGTGGCGTTCATGCGCAGGCGGTTGTCCCACAGGCTGCTCTTCACGCCCGCTTCCCAGGACAGGATGGTTTCCGAATCGGCGGTGGTGAAGTCCGCGTTGAACACCGCCGAACGGCCTTGGATGGTCGGGCCGCGGAAGCCTCGCGCCACCTTGGCGTACACGCTCACCTGCGGGTTGAACGCGTACATCGCGCTCACGTCCCAGCTCGGGGTGGTGTCGGCCATTTCCACGTCGGTACGGCCACGGTAGGTGACCACCCCGGCGGCCGTATCAGCGGTCTTCAGCAGCCGGGTACGCTTCTCGTCGCGGGTCTGGCGCAGGCCGGCGGTCAGGGTGAACTTGTCGGTCACGTCATAGCTGACCTGGCCGAAGCCGGCCCACGAGGTATTGGTGTTGCGCAGACGCACCCAGTTGTTCGGGTTACGCGCAGCGCCCTGCAGGAACCAGGCGCGCTGGTAGAAATCGGTGGTGTCGCGGCCATCGAAGTAGAACGCGCCCACCTGCCACTTCAGGCGGTTGTCATCGGCATTGGCCAGGCGCACTTCCTGGGTCCACTGGTCCAGGTCGCGGATCTGCCCCATCGACTGGCCATACCCGTTGGGCACGCCGTTGACCGGGAAGTTGGCCGCCGCGCCACCGTCGGTGTCACCGCGGCTGTAGCCGGAGGTGGTCTCGTAGGCGGTGATCGAGGTCAGCGAAATGTTGCCGAAGTCGTACACGGCTTTGACCGAGCCGCCGTAGGTCTTGTACGCCTGCGGGTTGTTGTCGGCTTCGTCGTAGGCCACCTGGTCGCGCGGCGCGTCGGTGGTGTTGGAGCCCTTGGTGATCGCGTTGCGCAGGAACAGGGTCGAGGTGCCTTCGTAGTCGCGGGCGTGCGCCGAGGCCAGCAGCGAGAACGCATCGCTGGGCTGCAGCAGCAGCTGGGCACGCACGTTGCGGTCGTCGAAGCCGCCCATGGCGTTCTTCTTCGGGGACACCGTGCCATCGGCGCTGGGGCCGGTGTAGGTGTTGTCCACGTAGTCGTCCCGGTGCTGGTACAGCGCCGACACGCGGAACGAGGCGATGTCGTTGATCGGGCCGCCGAAGCCGCCGTCCACCGACACGCTGCCGTAGCTGCCGTAGCTGGCCTGCACGCGGCCGCTGTAATCCTGGCTGGGCTTGATGCTGTCGAACTTGACGATGCCGGCGGTGGTGTTGCGGCCGAACAACGTGCCCTGCGGGCCACGCAGCACTTCGATCTGGTCCACGTCATACACCGGATTGGACTTCAGCACCACGTGCTCAAGCACCACGTCATCCTGGATGATCGACACCGGCTGCGACGCACCCAGGTAGAAGTCGATGTTGCCCAGGCCGCGGATGTAGAAGCGCGGGAAGATGCGGCCGGTGGTGGTTTCGGCGTAGAAGCTTGGCACCCGGCCACTCAGGGCCAGCAGGGTGTCATCGCCGCCGGCGGTGTAGTCGCGCAGGCGCTCGCCCTGGACCACGCCGACCGAGACCGGCACTTCCTGCAGGTTGCGCTCGCGGTGGTCGGCGGTGACGGTGATGGCGTCCAGCGAGGTCGGGCTGGCGTCCTGCGCCAGGGCGGCGCCGCTCAGCCCGAGCAGCGACATGCAGGCCAGCGCCAGCGCGTGGGGACGCGGCTGCCGGGCGGTGCGGAAGGAAGCGGTTGCGGCCGAAGCAACGGTGATGCGATGGGCGGACATTCAGGGGTCTCAGGTGTTACGGATCAAGGTGGCGCACGCGGCGCGCGGATGAACACCCACGGCACCGCCGTTTGCGCGGCGATGCGGCAAGGTATTGCGTTCGTGTTGCAAAGGAGTTTCAGGGCGCTGCGGGGGACGGCCTTCCGTTCCCTACCCTGGTGTGCTGGCTGAGCCGCCGGAGTTCGTGCGGCGGATTATGCCGGATCCGTTGCAGACCCGGCCATACCTGTTCCATTTGATCCGGCGGTGGGGGGGGGGGGGGGGGCGGCGGCGCCCACCCCCCCCCCCCCCCGCCCCCCCCCCCCCCCCCCCCCCCCCCGCCGCCCCCGCCCGCCCCCGCCGCCCCCCCCCCCCCCCCCCCCCCCACCCACGGCCCCGGGTTCGCCCGGTCCTCCCA